>JAATVR010000416.1 GCA_014523665.1 Nitrososphaerales archaeon TH526 | reverse complement strand
TTGAATTGGGAGTGTTAAAACAAGAGCAAGACGAACATGCTATATGATCAGATGCAGACAAAAACATGCCATATTGGATCTTATCCCTTCAATAAAACCTTCTTCGCACCATTATCCGTTAATAGAGTAGATATTATGTTAGAGTATTCTTCCGTTGGCAAACTAGATGGTAAGACCTCAATAGCAGCATACCTCCGGTATTCCTTGCAAAGAGATTCTGTCAGATAGTCAATAAACCCATTGAAGGAGGTAGGGATGTATCTTCCGTTAAACTTAAATACCAAGCTTACAGCGGCTATTGCGTTAAGTCTACAGTAGTACTGCTTCCGAGTCAGTTTGACGCTGCTGATGGTGAATGGGATCCCCATCGAAATGTACCTGAATATCTGCAATGACTTTTCGTCTGCTAAGCATCTGTAGAGCTGATTCTCGCTAAGAGTGTCACACATATTGTAATGTATATAGCATTAATACCTATATCTGTGACTACCAAATTGACCACTAATACATAGAATCCAGTAGGAGATAAATTCGGAATTTACGGTTCCATAATTGTTTGTACTCAGCATTTTACGAGGGTATAGCGTAGCTTTTCGCCTAAGGGCGTAAATATTGGTCAATATATCTTTCTTTCATGATTAAGAACAGAAATTTGTCACTATTATGTAAATTCTTTTGCTGAAGCAGGCCTTTAGTGACAAATATGTTTGTTGAACGTGGATATGTAAAGTAGTATTTATTTGGTCAATTTTAGCTCGTAAGCTCACATTATGTTCACGTCAATCATGGATAATAAGAATAATGGACAAAAAGGAACTCTTTCTCCCCACGACAAAGATATTTCACTACCGACAGCATGGAAAACCAAGCTCAAAACTACAAAACTCTTTCAAAGAGATACTGAAGAAGGTGACAGCATTGAAAAAATGCTTAGGTCGCAAATCATTCTTTTTAACTCTAGGAAGAAATGGGGGTTACTTTTTGCATTAGCAACCGTTTCAGGTTTGCTCTGCGCTCCTGGGGATTCAGCTCAGGTTTTTAGAAATTATGCGTTAACGTTGGATGATGTGGTGCAACTGATTAAGATAGCCTTTCTCCCGATATCTACTTTATTAATTATTACTGGGATGTACGTATTTAATGACCTAATTGATGCTGATCTTGATCGTGCGAATGGAAAGACTAAGCGTCCAATCCCTTCTGGAAGTGTCTCGAAAAAATGCGCACTAATGTTTGTGATCGCAACCAATTTGGTAGGCATAGCAATTCCTGTCTTGATCGGTAACACAGCAGGAATTTTTTTCGCATCAAGTATTGCCCTAATTGGAGTTCTATACTCCACACCAAAGATTTCACTCAAAGATAGGTTTATCATAAAAACCCTTGCGATATCCCTCGCAATGATGTCTTCTTTATTATTAGGATCTAGCATAAATTGGGATAATTATGTTATCAATGACTTCAAATTTCTCCTTTACCACGGCGATGAATACTCCCCGATATTGGCTTTATTGCTTCCAATATTTTCTGGCTCAATGCTCGCCATGATGGTATTTGTTACTTCGCCGTTGAATGACCTTGGAGATATAAGTGGTGATAGAGCAGCGGGAAGGCGTACTATCCCGATCGTTATTGGAAAAGAAAATGCCGTTAGACTTGCTATCTTGATTGACATAGGAATTGCTGTCTTTTCGTGGATTTTATTTTTTGCCGTATTATTTTCGATAAGAAATGACGAAATAGATTTCTATTTACATTACAGGGCATTAATACTTCCTTCAGTTGTTTCTCTGACCTCTGTTCTAACTCTTTTTCATCTTTTCAATATTCTAAAACACTCTGATGACCGAGACTTTGTGAGGAATTCAGTAACAAAAAAATCGATGCCGCTACATATACTACTTCAAGTTTCTCTAGTCATAGGTTGTATCTTATTCTAAGATTAAGGGGCCCAAGAATAAATAAACACAATAGTTTGAACTAATATGAGTCAATCCTCTTCCTTACAATTCAACTATATCCTCCACAATAGATGCAAGGAGAGCTTTTAACTGGTTCACCAAGAGCTAAAGGCCAGAGTACAAAATAAATTGTAACACCCATGTCGTACTATTCATTGCAATTGTTATGGCTGTAACAACCGTCCTAGAAGTAGTTCCGATGGTTTTTTTATAATTTCGGTGGCGGGTCAATGTCAAAAAATTGAATATACGTCTACGTCGAGATATCTCCAAAGAGTGCATTTGGAATGAGAATCGATGACTACAAATGGTATAGTTATGTTCAACGGTTGAATGGTAGACTTTTGCCAAACCGCGCTTACCAGGTTTCAGTTGCAACACCCTTTCATGCGATCAATGGCCAGGGTTACTTGAACGGAGTAATGTCGATTAATATTATCCTAAAAAATAAAAAAGTGAAGAAATAGATTCATCTTCGACAATTCTATTGCGCACTGGAAGAAATAGATATTTTTAAAGCTCATTTGAGATTCTTTGAAGAAGAAGGACGAATTGCCATTATTAGGGCCTTTTGGCGCACTCCCGAAAAATTGCACTATTATATCACGCAATCAATTAATGATCTTCACTAATAGAATCGAATTGTGTCAAAGAATGTTTCAATAAGAAATGTCTTAAGGACTTTGTCTGACCAAAGACCCAGACACTATTAAACGCCATTATTGAGTCTGAAGTGGCTCAATCGTAGCTCCTTCTAGACCATCTTGGGCTATCAAGGCGACAGTATTACAACAGAATCACCGATCTCGTTGCTGCAGGTCTGATAAGAGGCAGAGAGGAAAATACAGGCTTTCATCCATTGGGGAGGTGATACATAGCCTTCAAATAATAGCCGAAAGGACCGCAAATAACTACTGGAAATTTGAAGTAATAGATAGTATAAGAATGTCGAACAATTCCAACTTGGCACAAATAGACTATATGAAAATAGTCGATATATTGTTGGATGATGTCGAAATAAAAGACATTTATCTTCATGGTGGTATCATTTCCAACAAAATTAGACCACAAGAAAATGATCGTAGGAGAGAATTGCTGATGAATACATTGAAGTAATGTGAGCGGTATTGTTTGATGCTTTGGACGATAAGTAGGTTACAATTAAGAAGTTTGATAGTTCATTTTCTATTCTATTGTAACCGAGGGTTTTCTATTGGTCCTCCTAGCATGCCTACCCCCCTAAGCAATTCTCTGAGTTGAATAAACTACCAAAATGAACGAGTTCAATGCCTAGACTAGGGTCCCGAATGGAGGATCACACTTTCCAATCAAACAGTACTGTATTGTTGGTAGTATTGTCGATAGTATTGTCGGTGGCATTGTCATTTTATGCGACTCTACTGTCAATTGAGATCATTACCTTTTCTGAGGTAGTAACAGTCGACTATCAACCTATGTTTAAATCTCTTGTTTATGTGTTGGTCACAGAATGAGTGCTATTCGAGGCCAATCCTTGGTGACGTCGGAAATAACGATATCGACCCTACTGCCCATTCACATTTTTGAAGAAAGATTGTGGGATGTTAGGCTTTGAAACATTTTTCTCTTAGAAATTGATTTGACTAGGAAAAATCTATAATTCTCAAGGCTTCAGCATATTGTTCAAGAGGCAGACATTATTGGCGGCTGTGTCAAAATCTTCTTTATCTGTGGATCGTTAACTAGAGTATCTATCAACTCCGAAATGTGTTCCTTTGAACCGATCGCAGATGATGATGACTGAAGTGATTCAATCGCTTTCAGGGCCCAATAATGATTGAGAGCTTTTCCCACCATCGAAACTGCTTCATAAACTACATTTCCCAGAGTAGTAATCACGTACTCACCGTTTTCTTTCTTGACAAGTCCCGCTTTGGTGATTTTAAGAATTCTTGAATAGTATTGATGTGGGGTAATTCCTATATTTTCTATTAGTGTCTTAAAATTGTGATGGTCCCCAAGTGCTATTGTGTTGTACAGAGTGAATGCTTTGTCATCGGACAGAGCAATTAAGATATCAATTATACTAATCATCTCCCTATTGCCCCAGGTGGTTTAATAATTAGCAACTTTCGCATAGGTTGAGTCTGTGTACAATATTTGGGTTTTCTTCTTGGCATTCTTTTTGTACCCGGATAGTGGTATCTTGAATGATATATATCTAGATTAATTAACAAAGTCAATGAACTAAGTTAACTGTACTCTGTTTGAAAAGGGAATTCCGTAACCTTAGAATCAAAATGCACTCCTTAGGCAATATCACCATAATGTTTGGATGTTATACACCCCCGAACATATCTTATTGGTCACGATTAAGAGTCACAATCTATTAACTTGATGATTTTTGAAATAAGAAAATCTGAACGTTTTTTTAGTGAACGGACTGTTTGAATTTCAAGCGATGAGAAAAGAGGAATGGGACCCAGTCAGGAATGAATTCGTCAGCTCAATCTGATATGAGACCGTCCTACTGAATTAGCAGTTTCCATACGATATGAAAATAATCTCGCTATTGCTCCTGCGTACATATCTACCCTTTAATCTCATCAATTAGGAACGAAGATCGAGTTTGATTCTTGCATCACGGGATAATTCAGCATCACTGTGATGAACGTAAAATTGAATGATATGGCTTACTGCGTTAAGAATGCCATCCTGAGGAAAATGGAACTGCAAGTCCTAGACATTATTTCCTCCAAATTCTGACAAGATTAAGACGTTGAAGGATAATGCAAAATAGTAAAATAAGGAATCCGCTAACATCTTGTGCTTCAAGCATCTAGGTTTTGCAAGGATATTTTTGGGTTGTTTATCGAGTCCTACTAGCGAGCCTTGGAAACATAATCTCGTATGGCTCTAGAATGCTTTTGCAAAATTCCAACCCCTTTGGCGATGGTCTATAGACGGTAATCGCTCGTTTACCGACCAGAATCAGATTTTTGCTGATTAACTGTTTTGCCTCCAAATCGTCTATAAGAGGTTTGTGCTTTGTCATATTTAATCCGCAAAAACTTACCAAGGCAGTTTGATTCAGCTCACCATACTCTACCAATTTAAGGATAATGTCCTTAATAATATAGATCTTGTCTCGATACGACATATGTGAACTGGAGGACACATCACATACAACCTATAGGCTTCGCTCTGCCCTTAAGTTTGTTTTGTTACTACTTTCCCGGCGGTTTCTCTAGTGGTTTTGTAGGTAATATTTTATCCCAAGGCTCAGTGAGCAGGGCCCGCAAGATACATTAAACGTATTTATAAGAATTAAGTTAAACCGATTGGCTGTGAAGTGTCAATTAAATTCTGATTCAATCTCTGTATTTATTTTACTTGGGGTTCTCGTTTTAAACGTTCCCACCGTCACAGGTTCCTTATACGCTCAGATTGCAACTACTGAAGCTCCTGCGATTCCAGGTTCAAACTTTTCCGAGGGAGCGGGTGCCCCTAACGTTACGGATACTAATCTAAAGGCAGACTTGGTTGTAAGGGGATTGGAGTTTCCTACCAACATGGCATTGCTGGGGCCCGATGATTTTTTGGTCTTGGAGAAATCGAAGGGGACAGTTGAGAGAATTGTCAACGGCACGATGTTGGCTGATCCCCTTCTTCAAGTCAACGTTGCATCTGAGGTAGAGAGAGGGATGTTAGGTATTGCTGTTTCAAATCATTCAAGTACTGGGATTGAAGACAGTAACAATACTACTGCACATGGACCTTATGTGTTCCTCTACTATACTGAAGCGACGTCGGCACAAGACCATTCACCAATTGGGAATCGAGTTTACAGATACGAACTAGCTGACAACAAATTGGTGAATCCAAAATTACTCTTAGATCTTCCAGCCATACCTGGACCTCGTCACAATGGGGGCTCCATTACTATTGGCGCTGACAACAACTTGTATGTTACAATTGGGGACGTCGACGGCCATACTACCGAAGCACAAAACGTCCACGCCGGTGGGAAGCCAGATGGAACCGGAGGAATTCTTAGGGTTACACAGGATGGCAAACCAGTCCAGAGTATCATTGGAGATCAGAGTCCTGGCAACAAGTATTATGCATACGGAATCAGAAACAGTTTTGGCATTGACTTCGATCCTTTGACAGGTTACCTTTGGGATACTGAGAATGGACCTGGGTCAAATGATGAAATTAATCTTGTTAAACCAGGTTTTAACAGTGGGTGGTTAGAGGTTCAAGGCAAAGCTCCTGCTGATTTTGACTACCAAGAGCTTGTCAATTTTGGCGGAAAAGGGGTTTACCGCGATCCAGAGTTCTCTTGGGTCGACACAGTAGGACCTACAAAGGTCTTGTTTTTTAATTCAGACAAACTTGGGGCCCAATATGAAAATGATATGTTTGTAGCAGATGTACATTTTGGAAGGATTTACGATTTCAATTTGAACGAGAATAGAACAGAGCTAGTTCTGGATGGTCCCATTGCAGATAAAGTGGCGGAGACTGATGTTGAAGTGAAAGGAGTAACATTCGGTTCAGAGTTTGGTGCAATAACAGATCTTGAAGTTGGGCCAGACGGCTATCTATATGTCCTCTCCTTCGGCCAAGGAGCTATTTACAGGATTCATCCTATTTCCATGTAGGTCAAATTGTAGTTCGACGTAGCGTTGCATGGCAGCTACTGCATTGGCGGAAAAAATAGATGCACATCTACGCGCTCGAAAGGGGAATGACTTTGCTTTGAATACCTGCCTATTTGCACATTTGCGTCTTTGTGTATTTGCGTATTTGTACTAACAATGCACAGCTGTGCGGGCTACCCTCCTATTCTCAACGGTGAGCTCAATTGATGGCAGGCCTTTACACTGTTTGTAATTCTAAGATGAGGTGATCATTTCGAATTTTTTATATATCTGGCTAAATTTCTGATTAAGTGATGAAACTAGTACTGATTTGTGTTTTGATGTCATTGTTGACCTCATTGACTATAGCTCTCATCACTTCTTATCAAATCCAGTCAGCTAACGCACAAACCGTATCCTCAGGCAAATGCAACTGTATACTCGATTCCACAAGTTACGCTAGTGTACCTTCCAGTAACGTGACCGGAATCACAATACCTAGTGTAGATCTGTTGAAGAATGAAACACTGGTGAGTGCGACAGAGGGTAACTTGTCCTGGATAAGTGATAAAGGAACAGAGCTACTTGGCGTACTTTCCGACAACTACTTCCTTGGGAACTTTTCAAGGGGGACCGGGAAAACGGTTGCACTTAACACTTTAGATATCTATAAAAATGAGTCGCTAGGGATAGAGGTAAGCGGTGGTAGTCTCCCTGACCAAATGAAGGCAGAAATTATTCAAGCTACCGTTGACGAGAATG
>JAATVR010000415.1 GCA_014523665.1 Nitrososphaerales archaeon TH526 | reverse complement strand
TTGATTGCATACCTTGCAATAGGAAAAGGGTACTAGATCAGAACCACATCTTACACATAAGGTAGAACTCATTCTTTATTGATACTAAAATAGAAGGGTGATGTATCCTTTATACCTTGACTATAGATTTCATTCTTAGGATTGATACATTACATGAAAATTGTATTAGTTTACACCCTTATTTAGATAGATAGAATAAACATTATATTCACTTTTCAACAAAATTCGGAGGATAAAAGGGCTCAGTATCCGAAGGTTGTCAGAGGAGGTTTCAATCTTTTCTTACGGATTATTCTTAATATTAGCCACAACTGTATTGAACATAATGCAGCACAAAATACTCCCTCAAGATAGATTACTAGTTAAATAATATAGAACGATGTTACCTAATCTTTGATCTATAATCCTGTGTTGTAGGAGTCTTCCTATCTATAAGGACCTTCCATATACCCAAACCGACTAAGATAATACCCATCGCAATAGTTGAAACCAATGAAGTTGTTCCTAATCCGCCAGCTACGGCAAGGATGCCAGCAATAATTAGTCCTCCGTTTACAAAGAGCAATATCGAAACTATGTTTGATCGTTCCTTTCTTGCGATTACAAAAGCAATAATTGACATGATTACTGCGCCTCCACCAAAGGCGGAGCCTCTTGTTTTCTCATCCAGCGGGAGAAATCCTCGTGAATCTTCTGTCGTTTGGCCGGAATCAGATGAGAAAATGATAGCAACATCAATTCCGTACAATATTAACAGTATCAATGAAACTCCTAGTAGAGCGATTGCAACCGTAGTCTTTGTAGTTTTCATCTATCGACGATTATTTGTAGAAAATTCACATATATTAATGTGTACGATTACAGGATAAATTTTGCAAAAAAAGTAGCAGTAAAAGACTAACGTAGAATATATGAAATATAAAAAAACTGGGGGGGAGAATTTTTATCTAACAGATCACTTTGCATCACTATTTGTTTCCCATATCCCAAAGGTGTTATTTTCTGTATCAAGGCATACTGCAAAATAACCCATTCTTTTCACTGGCATTTTTGGTACTACTACTCTGCCTCCTAATCTTTCAACCTTTGTAGCGTACTCATCCACTGATCTTACATCGATATAATTCGTAATCCCCTGTTGTTGTGGATTTTGTCTTTTCATCAGGCCTCCACCGATGGCTTTATTTCCTTTGTCATCTGTGGTGGTTACCGTCCAATATTCCATCCCCTCAGGCATACTCTCTGGTCCAGTCCATTTTTCTATATTCCAGCCAAATAGTTCACTATAGAACTTTCTTGATTTTTCAACATTATCTGAGGGAATTTCAAAATGTACTATTGTTGGCATAGTTCTGAGGTGAAAAAAGGATTTCGTACCTAAAATACCATCTTGGTATACAAAATAGCGTCATGCGCTAGATTATAGTTGACAATGGTTAGTTCTACGTGTCAAGCATCTTACGTTAGGAACCATTAGACTAAATTATATCGCGATAGTGTTAAATTCGTTCGAGTATATAATTAAATATTGTCTATTAAAAGAAGAATCGCTATTGTAATTGCCTCAGCCTTAGCGACTTACCTTGCCAGTAGGTACATTCTAAAAAAAGGCAGAGAGAAGAGGGGTAGTACTCGAGTATAAGCCCATATTTAAGAAGGTGGTACGAGTCCACTTTTTTGAATTCACCGACAAAATTTAATGGAGGATAAAACAGTATCGAGCTTTCCAGGATTATGTTGGCAGACTTTTAGGCTTTCTTCAACCATTTGAACTATCTGTGGCACTTTGTCCTCTCTTTAGTAGTCTGATTCTTGATATTTCTCAATAAAGGAATTGTAGATTGAATGTGTAGAACGTCCCATGAATAAGTGTGTAATGACAGTATATACTTCTGTTGAAGAAAACATCTTGTCTTGATAAGCTGGAAATATTCTACGCTAATTGGCTACAAGAAATCTTGTACCAATCAGTACTCCTGGAGTTTCTAACGCAAGCGCCGCAACTGATCCACGTCCATCCATGATACTACCTGCTGCTACCACTGGCACCTTTGGTATTGCATCTGTCTTGCTGCGTGATTCATCATATTTTTAAGTGGTACTTATCTGACTATTTGACCGATCTGCATTTAGCTATAAATAGTAATTATTCTATGTAGTATATGATTGACTGGCCCCCCCTATAATAAATCACTGGTCAGGCGGGACAAAGTACTTTTGGATATTGATGTACTTGATGGATGGATAATGAATTAAATGAACCATGGTAAGGTTGTTGAGCCATACGACTACCCCGATTCCGTAATTTAGCTCCTAGGTTATATGAGAGCATATTTTCATCTGCCAAACAGACAAACAAAAGATGTAGTCATAGCTCATGCAAATAAGAAAGTACCAGGCTTACCCCATTATAGTATCATTAGTAGACGTATAAACAGACTCGAGATCAAGATCAATGAAAAATTTGACATGATATTGTGATTGCTTTAGATAGCACTGGTATTAAAGTAGCTAATCGAGGACAATGGATGCAGCACAAATGGCATGTTAGAAAATGTTATCTAAATGTGCATGTAACAGTTGACATCAAGCAGAAAAGAATCGTATCATTGGAAGTCACAAGTGAAGAAGTACATGACGGGAAGATGCTAAAGAAGCTCAAAGATACTGCTTCGGAAAATAACAATGTAAAGTGTGCATTAGCAGATGGGATGTACGATAGCAACAACAATTTTAGATATCTATTAACGAATCATACTAAAACTGGTATAAAAACCAGAAGCCTTTCCAAGGTTAATTATTTACAAGACATCTAGACGAAAGTACGTTTGCCACATTTCGATAAGGTATCGAGAACCCATTTAGTAAACAGCTGTCTGCTTTTAGAATCGAAGAAATAGCTGCCATAAGAGCATTCCATTCAAAATCAAGCAAGCAAGCAAGCGGTAATAGAAATGACTAAATCTGGCGGGCGAAAGGAGAAGCCATGGAATACCTGACCGATCTGGTCACCACGGTTCCCGAAGGAACTAGTCCTGCCAAAGTCGATGAATTGCGCGCAGCGGAGGCAGTGCGCGCCGCTGAGCTCGCCAAAGCAGGCCATTTGGTGCGTCTCTGGCGCCCGCCGCTCGGTCCAGGCGAATGGCGCAGCATTGGACTGTTCCGCGCCGCCGACGAGGCAGAGCTTCGCGAAGTCCTCGCCTCATTACCCCTTCATATCTGGATGAAGGCCACCATTACGCCGCTGACTCCGCATCCCAATGATCCGGAATATCGCGCCGGTCAAGTCATGGAACATCCACAGGCCTAGTGGCGTTTGGGTTGGTACCCGCTACATCAAGTACAGGGGCAGCAACAGGAGGTAGTACCACATCTACTACTCTTACTACTCCTACTACTACACGAATACCACTACATGATTCTATAAAAGAGAATAACCGAATTTAGAAATCGGTCTATCCACAGAAGTTTTACTAGAAGACATATAATTACTGTTGAATTTCATGTTGATTTGCATCTCCATCAATCGATCTTGATGGGCATGTCAAAATTTCTTTTGGTATTGTATCTTATGTAATCTTAAATAAGATTACTGGAAAAGATATGACTGGGTTAAAGAAGGGTGCTCAATTTGGTGGGCACGAGATAAAGAAAGGTGCGGAGATTATCGGACATGAGATTAAAGAAAATACAGAATTAGCTGAGCACGAGACAGGTGTACATGATGTTAAGAAAGGCGCAAAGTCTGTATTTAATATAATAAAAAACAACATAGTGAGACCTCAACAAGCAAGCATAAAGAAAGGTTCTATTCAGAGTTGAAATGCTGACGGTGGCAAATAGCATGCAAAATAATTAAACGTTAAAGTCATAGCAGTAGGCAGTTGGCCAGCTATGAAGAGATAGATATGGACTTGGTCTACTACCTACATTGAGTGATTTAGCTCAACGCAGAAAATACAGTCAAATTCTTAACCTTTTCTAACACAAAATGGGAATATTGTGATAATACAAATGTGTGGTTGCATATTTAAATCGGCTTATTGTATGCTTAAAGTCAGTTTTCCAAAACTGAATAATTTTACTCAGGGGTTGATTGTTGATACCCTCCAACCTCTATTTTCACGATTACGTTTGGCAATACGCGGGGGTAGTAGGTCGGGATCTCTCGTTCTATTCATTCCCGACTTGCTACCTTCTTGCTTTTATTGAAAGGCTGTTTTGGTTTTATGAAAATATTTTCTAAAACATTATAATCTATGTTCGATGGCAATCACGTACATCGTACTAAAGGCTATTCGCTGGATCGAAGCCAGACCTGTTTGACTTCTATCATTCACAGTAAGCGATTTATTTTTTCGTTGAGAATACTAGATAATATAGTGTTGATAAAAGAGTCGCTAACTGAAAGGAAAATAAAAAAAGTTGGTTTGAACTGATTGGTCTGCACTGAGGGCTACACCGTTCTCATCACCCTGAATCTGTGAAGCAATGTTCTGACATCCGACATTCAATGGATATTTACCATTGCCACAATCATTGACCTGTGAGACCGCTTGATTCTTCTCGTAACTCTTCTTGTGTCCATGTCCGCCTGCAAATGCGCTTTCTGATGTTGCGAGTGCTGTTGCTCCAATGAGCATTACTACCATTACTGCAACAGCGACCATATATTTGGTATCCATTCTGGTAGTAGAGAAGAGAGTAGAGGTTATCGGGATTAAGCAAAATCTGGCTATCACTAATATATGATATTTTTTCCATTAGGGCCTACACAGGTTAATGCATAGCCAAACATTCTTCATTGGACCATCTTCGCTTGTATGGTATAATTGTTCCCTGGAGTGCCAGTTCATCCCACCAACCCATCGAACCGTGACATCTACCGCACTGAAGCTCTTCTTGAATTACTTATCTTAAAAAATTGTATTGCAAAATGCACATTGAAAACTAACAAGATCGATCCAAATCTTGAAGATATGTCACAGAACCAACTCTTGTAGGTTTATTATTCCCTATGTAAACCTGACTGTTTTCGCAGATATTCTAGTAATTCTTTATCATCATTTGGATGTTGTATTCGCAAATAACGTTTCATCCCATTCAATAAATCATTACTCTTTTTAGAATTTTGAACTATGTCACTATTTTTAGAATCATTTATCATAATAAAAATTACATTTCATGGTATATAAGACTTGAGAATTTGCTAAGCAAATCTAATCGAACTTTGGAATATGATTATGTTTCAAAAAGTCTTCCAATTGCTCATAACTTTCTAATTCAAGATATTTCATTAGACACTCTACAGTGTTGTCGTCGTATTCAGAATTGTTGTATTTTTTTCTGCTAATCGTAACTTGATTGTGTTCGGTTTTTTCGTCCACGTTAGTATTACTTAGTACCCATTT
>JAATVR010000414.1 GCA_014523665.1 Nitrososphaerales archaeon TH526 | reverse complement strand
TAGAATATCTCCAGCCCAAGAGATTAATCATAGGGAATAGACGAGAAAATATGTCATTCGAGGCCAGAATTGAAAATGGTAATGACCTCAGGATTCTTGCCGATGGTCTATGCTATAATACTCAAAAAATTCAAATTACTCGAAATGAAGTTTTCTTAGATGATAGAGAGATTGGAGCCGATATCAAAGGAACTGTCCTAACTAATTATGATGTCGGAATTAGAGCTGAGAGCCTTATTTTTTGAACTTAATATACTTAGTATCTTACACTGATTCCTCATTATTTGACGAATGGCTCGGTGTAAGAAAGTATGACTTTGGCAACCTCTGGTCTCATTAGATGGTCAGCTGGCATTGTTCCGGAGCTTACAAGTTTTCTCATCTTTGTACCACTGAGCTCTTCCCTTTCTTCAGAATTGTGGGGACATATTTTTGCGCTAGAATACCCTCGACACTTCTTGCAATAATAAAAGGCTGGAAAGAATACTGGTTCGATATCCAAGTCGGGATATTCGCTGAATATTCTCTGCGCTGCGAGCGGCTCGTAATAATCGCCCACACCGGCGTGGTCTCTCCCAATAATGAGATGTGTACATCCAAAATTCTTGCGCATTATTGCATGGTGAATTGCTTCCTTGGGGCCAGCATATCTCATCTCTGTATGAAGAGTAACAAGCATCGCACTGCCGCTCGAATAGTAACTATTAAGCAAAGTTTCATAAGTATGAAGTATCACTTCATCTTTAAAGTCTCCCAATTTTTTCTTACCAATAAGGGGATTGATAAATAAACCATCAAATAGACTAAGTGCAGTCTTCTGCAAGGTTTCGTGGGCTACGTGTGGTACATTTCTGGTTTGAAAACCTACTATGCTTTTCCAACCTCGAGCTAGAATTTCGTTCCTAGTTTCCGCAGGAGTTTTTCTTAGCTTTCTTGATTGCGAAAAAGGGATTCGGGAAAAAACTTTTATCTTTCCCCCTACCAACACATCGTTCATACTCATAGTTTTCATCACGCCTGGGTGCTGTGGATCAACTGTTTGGTATATCTCTTTTGCAACTTTTAGCTTATCAAATGGATACATATCATCAACGGACATAACCCCAAAGGCTGTGCTATTATTTACGAGCAAAACTTCGCCTGCATCCTTCATCTTGATTGAGGTTTCGTTATCAACATCAAGTGCAATGGGAATAGTCCAGGGCAGGCCATTTGACAATCTCCCTTTATTAACGATACTCTCAAAATCATCTTGACAGACGAATCCCTCTAATGGGCTAAAAATACCATCAGCAATGTTCTCAACATCATTCCTCGTGTCGGTATCAATAATAATGGAGAACATTTCATCAAGGTTTCTTTGGTGAGAGCTAAGTCTATTTATCAATTTACCTCCATGAGGTGGAGGCATTCCATTTTTTCTCAATTACACAATCACTTAATCTTAGCGGGGTCCCAATGCAAACCGCATTCTTTATGCGCAGAACTCTCCCACCACCATCTTCCTGATCGTGGATCTTCATTTGGTTCTACTGCTCTGGTGCAAGGTTCGCATCCTATACTTGGATACCCTTTGTCATGAAGTTTATTATAGGGCACATCATTCTGCTTGATATAGCTCCAAACCATATCGTTGTCCCAATCTGCTAAAGGATTAATCTTGATTATGTCGTTATGAATAGAATCAATTTCTATTTTGTCGATGGCAGATCTAGTAAACGTCTGTTGTCTTCTTAAGCCAGTAATCCAACCCGACATATTTCTTAAGGCTCTATCAAGGGGATGAACCTTTCTAATTTCGCAGCAGAGTTTTCGATTTTCAACAGAATCATACATCAAATTCATTCTATGAGTTCTGAGCATACTCTCAAGCTCATGGTGATCAGGACAATAAACGTCTACTAAGATTCCATATTTCTTTCTGATTTCATCCATTACATCGTAAGTTTCTTGATTCAGCCGACCAGTGTCCAATGTAAAGACTCTCGTCTTATCTCTATCAATTTTCGACATCATATCAATTATGGCCACGTCTTCGGCTCCAAAACTTGAAGCTAGAGCTATTCTTTCACCATATGTTTCAATGGCCCACCTCAAAATCTCTGCTGCAGATTTGTCTCTCATGCTCTTTCCCAAGTTTTGTACCTCTATCCGAGTAATACGAGTAGCTATGGATAGACCAGCTTTTTTTTCCACAATGGTTGGTATCTATTTACACTTATAATTTTTCGTTCTTAAAATATATCAATATGAAATCAACCAGAATTCATAAATTTAATGTGGCCTAACATCAGACACAAATGAAGAGACTGGCTTGCAGAGACGTAGGTCTAGACTGTGACTATGTAATTCTTGGAGATTCTAACGAGGAGGTGACAGCAAAGGCTTTTAAACATGCGTGGGAAGCTCACGCGATAAGCGCTGAGGAAATGACCTCCGATATGAAAACTAGTATAAATGAAAACATCGTCGCTACAGAATAAGGGATAAAATCCATTAAAGGAAAAAAAAGTGACATTGTTAACCTACGACATTGAGAGTAAAGTTTGCAAATTCTGGTCGTATTGGATTAAACAAAATCCCATACACGGGAATTTCTACTCTGTACTGACCCGGTTGACTGAATTTGTAATTTAGCATAGGTATCGTCATTACTCCTTCGGTCGCATGTAGAGGAACCTCTGGTTGACCTGTTAAATTAGTTGCTTGAAATATTCGATTAGTTTCGTTGTCATACATTCTTAGATTAAAATCGACATGTTCCTGCACTGTACTTGTACCCGGCTTTAGAAACGATACTTTGAATTTGGCAGAACTGTCATTCACCTTAACAGGATATGGGGTGGACTCCAATAATACATTTAGGCTTGAACCACTAGTCGCATATTGTAGTGGTGTATTGTTGGAGCCAGACTTCTGGGCATACAGCCAGTAAGACGTACAAAAATAATATGCTATTACTAATGATAGCACTGTTAATATGCAAGAGTACCTTGTGCGCATCATCTCAGAGGGGTATCATTTGTAAGAATATTTATGATTTGTCATTCTTCTTCAAAAGACGTTTGTAAATGGTTTGCAAAGGGTGTAGGATTGCATTGATGCTATTCTTACATAATTTTTTGATAATGAAAGGCAGGCGCTTGTATTCGCAGTGTTTATCATTATTTTTGATTCTTCGTTCAATCCAATTGAAGTTCCATTCGAAGTTTATTTTCCTGAAATTCAGTAATCTCAGCCCGCAAAATTGGCTTGATAACACCCATCTGCCTAACCATTGAAACTAATACTTCAACCGTCATCATAGGCAACTTCTAATGTTCATAGTAATGCCCTGGACGCGATGCCATAATAATTTTTTCGACCTTATCCTAACTATTCCGATGTTGTTGTAGTAGACAATTTCAAGTCTTTTGCAAACCTCATTACGTACGGCGTTATGAATGTAGTTATTATGGTTACTATCCCTATTATTGGAAATATGCTAGTAGAGATAGCTCCACTCTGCTGACCAGTCTTCGCAACAACCAGGGACATTTCTGCCCGTGCTGATGATAAACCTAGCCCAGTTCTTAATGCGACATTCTTATCATATCCAGACTTAAGCAACACAACGCTTATTATCAACAATTTTGAGGCAAACGTGGTTACGATTAGAATCAAGGCGGGGAGAATTAAGAATGGAATCTGTGATATGTCCATTAGTGCTCCTATCGAAATAAAGAACAGTGCTGCAAATACATCCCTTAATGGAACTGTTACTACTCTTGCAATTGCTGCACTCTTGGATTCGGCAACCAATACTCCTGCCAGAAATGCTCCTGTTGCTACTGACAATTCAAGAGATGATGCCAAGAAAGATAATCCGAAAGCTAAGCCAAGTATAGAGATGAGAAGTAGGGCATAATCATTTGTTTTTCCTACCCTATCAATAATGTTTGGAATGAACCTTGAACCCACTGTAAGTGTAATTCCGATGAACGCAGTTACAATTGCAACGGAGATTGCTATCTGGATTATGGATGCAGTTTGATTGCTCTCATCTATTCCCTCAATAGCTATGGACTGAAATATTCCAAGGGCAGTAATGGCAATAATATCTTCCACAATCAAGACTCCTAGCATAAGCGTGGCCGACTTATCCCTAATCATATTGAGCTCCTCAAGGATTCTCACTATAACTATCGTACTTGAAATAGACATGCCTAATGCAAGGAAGAGGGAATCTCTAAAAGAGAACTGTAAGGCCTGAGCTACATAATACGAAATAATCATAGTACCAATTGTCTCACTTAGTGCTACTACAATAGATATTCTTCCCACTGACCTGAGTTTCGCAATAGGAAAGTCCGTTCCAATAACGAAAAGGAACATAATAATCCCTAACTCAGAAAAAGCATTTAGCGTATCAATGCTTTGAATTAGGCTAAATGGCGGAGTATGTGGACCGATTATCATACCGGCTATAATATACCCTATAATCATAGGTTGCTTTAGTTTATGAGTAACAGCGAGTATAACGGCGGCAACAATCATGACTACGGCAAAATCTTGAACAAGAAACACGGAAGACAGTGAATCACCAGGAACGTTCGATTGCATTATGATGTCCTGAAGAATCAATTCGATAGTTATTTTTGTGATCAGTACATTATTAATAATTTGGTTTATGCCTAACAAATACTAATTATAATCGGTAACGGCACTTTGCACAGTTGTGAATAGTCCCTGATTTTAGCGAATACCTGCGTCTGTCCACCTAGATTACAGGCGATATCAGTCTATTCAAAATGCTCTTACGCAGACTTCTGAAGTAACGAATACCGTCATTTCCTGTTAGCAGATTGTTCCAGAACAGGATCGTGAACTAAGGTCACAACAGTGTTGGAGAACTATTGTGTAAGAATATTATATAAACAAAGTCTGTACTATATTTCTATCTATGAGGTGGATTTGCATTTACTGCTATAGCGTAATGGATAGCACCAACTTTACGGCTTGAAGGCATCGGGTATTGCTATGGAGCATAGGGCCAGTGGTTTGTGAACCAAATTTGACATGACTTTGGGCCCCACTTATTCATAGGTAGTTAGAAAGTCGGCATGATTTGACATAATTTTTGGTCCCATACTTAACCCATTGTAAAGAATAGAAGGAGATAATTGTTGGTCCGGGAACATAAGGCGCCTAGATGATAGTTGCCGGTCTAATTTCTATGACAGTTTCATTGGCAATAACTAGCAGCGGAGGAATTTTCCACGACATAGCAGAGTTCGGTACTCTAGCTAGTAACGTCAGTCTATGTAATAATCGAGACCAACATTCGAACTAAAGTATTCAGATTCTCTGTATGGCAGTAAATCAAAATGCGGGGGGAATGTTTTGAACAGTAATAATTTTTGCACTTTTTACATTTTTTGGTAGGTTTGTTTAGACAGTTAACAATACCGCAGACACATTCCTTTAGAAGAAGATAACTAATTGCGAGAACATTTGTAAAGGCCAGCAGCCTAAAAGCTGTATTGTTATCATTGCCAGAAGCCACATAAACCACCTAAGTTCTTTTAAAAATAAGAAGGTTTTCGTACATTATTATGCTTAGAAGTCTACCAAAACGTGGAACACTTATTTCTCTTTTCTTCTCGCGTTCTATTAGTCTAAGCCATCATCGACTGTATTTTAGTGATACCACCAGTTCCAGTTTCGCCAGATCGAAGAAATGTCAGATCAATAGTTAGTAATTGTAAAAAAAGAGAGGAAATAATAGCTCCATCTAATCTTATGGTGGATTTACAATGTCATCATTACAGTTATCGTCACTCTGTCCACGGTTTCTAGCCGTACAAGTGTCATCTCTGTCTCCACCTGAGGCTTCTTCAGATTGGCCGGGGCAACTGTCTCTATCTGCAAACTTTGGATCGCTACAGGATGGATCCTGTTTGGGTGCCGGATCAGCAAATGCACTGTTCATTAGGGTTGGGGCTAGTACTATTGCTAAAACTGCCGCAATACCAAGTACTACAATGGTGTTCATTAATCGCCATACGGCAAAGTTTTATAATAATATACTAGGGTATTCTTTAGAAGAAGATACCACAAAGGGTTACTACTACTTCCTTACGTTAGTTTGTTCCTAATTTGCAACGACTTGTCCAAAAATCAGTCTAATGTCATATCATGGTTCTTATTTCTTCTTCTAGTCTATTTCTGGTCAAAAAAATAATATTTTCACTGTTCAGGACAATATTGCTCGCAGGCTATGCTGATAAAAATAATTCATCTATCCTGAGATGCATAGATCTCATTGTCCATACTAATGCCTGCGCATTTTCTTTTTTAAGTTGGGCATTTACCGCTAACTGTTATATATTTTGTTGATAAGGTTTTAGTTTGATGAACGACTCATCAAAATATGCCATGACACTTGTTGTGGCAGTAGGAGTAGCAGTGATAATGATGGCGGCAGCGGTTACTACGTCCACATACTCAGCATACGCAGACAAGCCACCAAAGAAATGCTCTGAGGAGCCCAAGAACGACAATCCCAACTTTAATGAAGTAACTAGCAGAGGAGCCTCTGAATCTACAGGAAATCCACACACATGTGAGCAACAAACAGGAGACCCACACGACGACGAAGATAATCCGGAATCAGGAAACCCACACAATACTGAAGATGATTAAAGGGCAAAAGTTTCCAAACTTTTTTTAGTTCACTAAGTAGGTTTGGCGTCGTAAACTATCTCGAGGATTTCTTTAATGATGTCAAGCCGATCACGCTGAGGCATTTTGAAATGCTACAAATTGCTGTATGGTGGGTTCGGAGTTCAACGACATTACTACACTCATATCCGATTTTCATCATCTTTCTTCTGCTTCGCTATTTCCTCGTCGGTAAACACATATGTGTGCCGCTAGATTGTCAGAACAAATATGACTTTTACATGTGCCACACTGATGTGCGGGCTTGTTCTTGCAATCTATCACACTACAAACTTCTCCTCTCTGAATTCTCTGTATCCAATCCTCTCCCTTCTTCTAGTGTTATACAATGCTTTTGAAGTAGACCGGTTTGAGTCAATAGTCCACTAGTCTATCGTAATATCATCCCATGGTGTTTTGGCTTCATCTTTGTGATTCTCGCAGAAGAGCGCGGTAAACGTAAAAAGTTGATCCGCTCCACTGACCGTGATATTCCTCTCGTACTTGGCATCTTCTCCGCAATCAGTTGCGTCGCAGACAGGACGAAAGATGTGTATATTCGAAATCGGCAAAGTTCACCATCTTTCCACCATAATGCGATAAAGCATATGTAACTTTATGGTGAAGTCGATGACAATATCACCCGTCAACGGGATAGGGAGAGTTTGATACACCCTAACTAGTAACAAACCCCTCCTCTCCCTTCTCAAATCTAATGTCGTACTCTTCTAGCAGTCGTACAGTAGTCTTTATCATCTCGTTGAAATCTGGCCTGGGGTAGTCTTCTGCATGCAGTACGTTAACCATGCCGTCTACAAGTTCAGTAATGCCGACACCAAGGTTTGAAGAGCCGAAGCCAGAGTCTCGGCCAACCGATACACTCTTTGATGGCTTGTTACACGTTAGCATTTTGGTAGCTCGTAGTTACAACAAGCAAGCATAAATGAATCCAGGATATCATGATGAGATGTCTGCTGTTTGTCTAACTTCCAATCATCTGACACTATTGCAGTTCTGAGTGATACTATCAGTTGCTGCAGCGTTGGATGGATTTTGATGAATCTTTTTGACATTAACGTGTACGTCCATTCCAGCATCTCTCTGTGTCTTTTCTGAAAGTTGACAGGTATTATCTGCCAACTGTTACTGGTGCGTAAACCCCAGATCTGTTCTTCTGTTAGCCTCCCGTAATAGTCATGGTACTCTCCTATCCTTGACTTTAGTTCTCTTATGACTTCTGGATTTGCACCGTCCACGTATATTTTCGTGCAGTGGTGTCTATGTTTAAGTTGCATTATGTGATTGATAAAGTAGTTCATCTGTGGCTTTTCAAAACTTTCAGCATAGAATACTTCCACCTTTCTGTTTCTATATTGAGTAATGACGATGGCAAACTTCGGTGTATCTCCCCATGCCACATCAATTCCCATACTTCTTCCTACCATGGTACTTGTCGACCAGTCAATCATTTCCTGGCCTTCTTGTTGCGTGCATATTGCTGCTTCTATGTCTAAGGTATGAAATACATTACCGACTTTACCCAAGTACTTTAGGTTGTATTCGCGATCGAAGGATGGACTGCGACGCGCCTGCGCTATCTCTGCTTCCGTATAGATTTTGCCAAGGCCGTAAGTATAATCCAAATATAGACGTCGATAAAGACAAATCTCTTCAGGTTCTTTCTCAATGCGTTCGAAGAGACCATCTGGTGCATTGGGAGTGCTAACCATTATTATATACGGGGAACTTTTTGCAATATATCTCTCAGATACATCACGAGCATCCTGTTGCTGTCCTGGAGGGAAGAAGTCCGCTTCGTCTAGTAAGATGAAAGATACGTTTGGCAAGCCTCTCATCGAATCCAAGTGATGAGAAGGATATGCTTCTA
>JAATVR010000413.1 GCA_014523665.1 Nitrososphaerales archaeon TH526 | reverse complement strand
CCATCTTTCTAGCCATATCTTCATCAGTTAGGTAATAAATAAATTTGAATCTTGCTATATTTGACATACCAATAAGGTCGATTTCAGCCCATCGCTAATGTGGCTTGTCCCCATAAAGCATTTTGGGCTTAATTTTTTTCAGAGCTACTTAAAGATCCTGATTACAAGCGACGCTCGAAGGGCTAAGCCGTAGTATGCTTATGCAATATCTGCCTTTGTTTTTGTCTAGTTGTCAACTATATACAGAGCACTTAGTGTTTCTGTCCGTTGATGCCGTTTACCTGGAAGACAATTGCAACAAAACTAGTATGCTAATAGCCAGTCCAGAGTCAGAAGAATGGTCTATAGTGTTCAAGTTACAGGCTTAGGCAGATCCGACACACTTTTTCTGCTACTATCTATTCTCAATAGACTGTTCTGGAGTATGCAATGAATCCAAATATTTTCATTCCAAATGTGATTGGTCATGTTCTTTTGTTAACAAGTTCACCTTGCGTTGAGTAGGAAAAATGCGACTCACATGCCTATAAAATTGTTCTAGTAGATAAGTTGAACGCTGTTGAACAGGGTACATAAGGGAAAGTCTTGAACGATGTATTAGACAATCTTGTTCAACCCTAGCGTTCAACAGCTCTGAGCGTGAAAGGTGGATTGAACGACGTTAACGGTCAGAGTTGTTTACATTTTGCGAACATCTCGATAGCTTTATGTTTACAAGATTGTATACGACCGTTTACACCAAGATTTACCCGTTGTAGCTATTAGCCCAGTCGACATAGCTATCAAGACTACAAAGAGCATTATACCGATCTTAATCTGTTCTGGGCTAAGATCTTCTGGGCTAAGATCAAACGGCTAATCAATCAGCGGGACTAGGCGACCCGGCGAAAATGTATGTACCAAGCCAGTCGATAGACTAACGCCTAATCGACATATTCAAACTTACCAAATAATTAAGTGTCAAGCTAGCTTGAATTATTGATAAAACAAAAAAATGGACACAGTTTACGTCAATGTCCACAACCACAGCCACTGTGTTGGTGGTGTTCTTGATTTGCAGAACATGATGGACACAAAGTTGCTGTTGCACTCTCTGCTACGAATGTTGTCCCGCATGAACTACAAGTCACTTTTTGAATTTCTTGCATATTGCAAGCCATTTTCACTACAGTTATTAAAATCTTCGTAAATTATAGATCAGCTTCATCCGCCGGTGGAGTATTAGGAGACACATCAGATTTGTTTGCAGTTCCTATATGTTCATGTTCATGATGCATGCTATTCCCCAACCAAATATTTTCAAGCTCTTTTGAATTTATAATGGTTATTAAATTCTTCATATTTTCAAGTGTTATCTGGTGAAGACACACAATCTGAAACTACTACAGAATAAAATCCACGATTGAACACATCCCTAGCACTGGACTCTACTCCAAATTCTGTGGCAATACCTGTAAACACTACAGTAATAATACCAGCATTTCGAAGCATCCGCTCAAAACCTGTGTCTATGAAAATACATATACTACCTGTGTCTATGCCCAGTATTCATTCTGCAGCTCTGTTACTTCATCATATGATATGTCTAATTCAATAGCCACTTCAATTGGCTTTTTACCACTTTTGAATAGATATATTGCCTGTGTTGTCTTAGACTTGTTACTCCGGTCAATATCATCATCATTAATTCGGCTGTCTATTCTTCGAATGATTTTTCCAATATCTTTGAAACTCATATGCACGATCTCAGCTATCTGTCGAATCGTTTTATTCTCTTGATGTAATTTGACTACGAGTTCCTCTTTTTCTTTTTTATTCAGAACCACTTGCATAGTTTTTAGCCAAATATTTAATGGCCTACTGCTGCTAATAGCTTTTTCTCTGTTATCGACTGCTTTTATTTCAAAGCTTACTTATTATAGATTGATACCAATTGTTATTTTGTATCCGGTAGTAAGTAACCTTCAGAAATATGCAATCAAGGTAAATCTTTTTGATTATAATGAAGAATTAACTTTCATTCATATTCTTCTTACCCGAAACACAAGATTCTAGATCTTTATCCACCGGATATCGAAGACAAGGATTTGGGTTTAAATTATGTCGTACTTTAGCATCTTTCATACTTTAGCATCTCTCATTCTCTTGACTGGCGGTCGTGTCAGTTGCGCATATTCTGCTACCACTTACCACACTTTATTCATATGCAAACATTCACATCCTATGAGTAATATTCATAAATAATATTTCAGGCGAATATAGCTGCGGACATTTTTGGGGCAAGATTGAGCCATCTACACCTGATGCAATAATTAAATTATTCATCCAAGTTAATTTTTATGAATTCGTGAATCCTGTTACTACGATCAGCCCTTCGATCTTCCCACCTTCAACTACCTGCAATCAACCGATCATGCAATGCCGCTTGGACACCTGCCTTCACCTCCAATTTCTGAGGCGAAACTAACTTCTGTTGTTACTCCTACAATTGGGTGAACCCTCGTTATTTTGCCACTCTTTACAAAGAGCTTTTTCCCCAAAACCATCCCAGAGTGCGTTTAACGGGCTTATATTTGAGCCCCAAAGGAATTCTACAACGAACACTGGAACACGATGTCAGAATCTATTGATTGGAGATCACATTGCGATAAGACTCGTTCTTGAAGCGAGTTCTCAAATTCTATCGTATCCATTATCTCTAATCGCTTCTCAATTATCCCAAGTTGTTGCCGCTCGTCAATATCCCGGTTTAGTATTGATTGGATGGTTCTTGTAGTCCATTGGAGAAACTCTATTTCATCCCGCCGATCAGCTATGTATAACATATTCAGTTTCAAGTTTGTTCCGATTTCTACTTCTTCTTTGAGAGCTCCAATTACTTCCAAAGAATAGACCATTAGATGTTATGAAAGACGAGTTATTTCGAACTACATTAAGAAAGAGCTTCGGATAACCCCTAAATAAGTACAATCGTGAGCAAAATCGGATAATATCATTCAGGAAAATATCATATTGTTACCGTATGGCAGACATACTGTTAGAACATCAGAACCTATTGTTAGTATGAGAACTATACATTAGATAACATTCAAAAGGAGTCATTCCTGTTATCAAGTAAACTTGCTCTACTAGGAAAACTCATTATTGGAAAAGAGTTGCTTCCGATAAGTTATATACGGCAAATCCTCATCGATTTTATTAGTAAATGTAAACAAGGGAGGGCGAATGATATTTCCTGTGTTTAATGCATTATCAATACTGTAATTGGGGAGGATTTTTCATATTCGATTTGAATGGATCATTTTTGAAATTAATCCAAACTTTTTTCGGTTCAAATAACAAATGAAGTCACACCCCCATCGGATAATATCATTCTCAGAATCAAATTGTTGTTTGTAACCATCCATCCATCAAGTTAAAGATCGAAACCGTTATTACTCTATTTGACAAGGCATACAGAGTATTGGGCAAAAATGAACTTTCTGCTCTGTTTTCTGCTAATCCTGATAGATACTATAAAGTAGCACTATTCGATAAAGTTGGATTCCAACGACACAAATGTAATCTTTGTGGTAAATTTTTTTGGTCTCTAGTAGATAGGGCGGTTTGCCCCGATCATGAGGTTTATGGGTTTCTTGGAAATCCCCCAACGAGCAAGCGTCTAGACTATATTGATACGTGGAAGGAAGTCGAAGCATTCTTTGGGAAAAATGAGCATACTGTAGTAAGCAGGTACCCTGTTGTCTGCAGATGGCGCGATGACCTTTATTATACAATTGCATCTATCGTTGATTTTCAGCGAGTAGTTCAGAACAAAGTGTTTTTTGAACTCCCTGCCAATCCGTTGGTAGTACCTCAAATGTGTGTTCGGTTCAACGACATTGAAAATGTAGGCCTCAGTGGCCGCCATTACACTACCTTTTGCATGATAGGTCAAACCTGCGACGCAGATGTGGAAGGAGGATATTGGAAGGACCGTTGCCTAGATTTAGATTACCAATTGTTGACAAAGATATTGGGAATCGATCCTAAGGCCATCACTTTTGTAGAGGATGTCTGGATGGGAGCAGGAGCTTTTGGGTGTTCGTTAGAATATTTTGTTAATGGGCTTGAGCTGGGGAACGCAGTATTCACTGAATTCGAAGGGAATGAAAATGAATATCGAACAATGAAACACCGAATTATAGATATGGGGGCAGGATTGGAGCGTTTCTCATGGATAACAATGGGCACTCCAACCAGTTACGACTGTACATTCGGTCCGGTCATTAATGAGATGATGAGCAAAACTGGGACTATGCTCGATAAAGAAATGCTCGGAAGTTATTTTAGGTTTGCCTCAAACGCACTAGAGAGAACAGAGGTGGATCTGAGAGCTCTCAAGGCCGCATTTGCAAAAGAAATGAAAATTTCGAACGAAGATCTGAATAAGATCATTAATCCGTTTGAAGCAATGTATACTATCGCTGATCATACTAGGACTTTACTCTTTGCCATTAGCGACGGTTCTCTTCCATCTAACGTGGGAGGTGGATATAATCTTAGGGTGATTCTTAGAAGAGCGTTGGCCATATTAGAAAGAATAGGTTGGAATTTTGATTTAGCTGAAATCGCTGACATGCACATCGGATATTTGAGAAGGATGTACCCAGAATTAAAAGACCATGTAAATGATGTTAGAACTATTTTGCAAATCGAGTCTAATAGATATCTGGGGTCAAAGGAAAGAATGAATTCTATTACCTCGTCAATAATGGGCAAGAAACAAAGCCTTTCGGTTGGTGATCTTATAAGACTGTACGAATCAGATGGCATCACGCCTGAATTCCTTATTGAGTCAGGAGTAATCGAAAGTATTCCTCAAGCTTTTTATGCACGGCTAGCTGAACTGCACGAATCTCATCATTCGACACACAGTCTTAGGCCAATTACAGGCATTGACGAACTGCAACCAACTAGATTACTATATTATCAACATGGTTTGATGACTGAGTCTGACGCCAAAATCTTGGCTATTGTAGAGAACAACTACGTGATCCTTGATCAGACTGTATTCTATCCTCGAGGTGGGGGTCAAGAGCCTGATACGGGGGATATTGAAGGGATTGAAGTACTAGATGTAATGAAGCAAAATGATATCGTAATACATAAAGTAAGTTCCTCAAAGGGCCTCTTACCCGGAAAGAAGGTTCGAGTCCGCATAAATCCAAGAAGAAGAGACCTAATCACTAAACATCATACTGCAACGCATATTGTAAATGCCTCTGCGAGAAGTATCCTTGGGTCGTGGGTATGGCAAAATTCTGCGTTCAAGGACGAGGACTACGCGAGGCTGGATATCACCCACCACTCCTCACTCACCAGGGAGGAAATCGAAGAAATAGAAAGAGCCGCAAACAAAGTTGTAAGGCAGGATAACCCAGTACTAATAAACACATACGAACGTATTGATGCAGAAAGAAATTACTCCTTTAGAATTTATCAGGGAGGTGTGGTTCCATCTGGTACTGTCAGAATTGTAAATATTAAGGATTGGGATATAGAAGCCTGTGGAGGAACTCATGTTAATCGTACCGGTGAAATCGGCTTGATAAAGATTTTCAGAACTGAAAGAATTCAGGATGGTGTTGTAAGACTAGAATTTGTAGCTGGGGAGGCTGCTATAGACTATGTGGAAAAACAAGATAATCAGCTCAATACCATCTCACGCGTCCTAGGAGCAAGTAGGGAAAAGGTGGTAGAATCACTGCGTAAATCTGTTGACGAAGCAGACGAGACCAAGAAGAAACTTAAAGCTATCGTAAGAAAAACGCTACCCTCCGTCATGAATTCGATTTTCAAAGATTCAAAAGAGATCTCGTCTGATGGAATCAAGTTATTTAGTACGTATGATGAGGAGCTTGGTGAAGACTACTATATCTCATTGGGCGAGACAGCGACCCAGAATGATCCATATTTGATTTTCGTTGCACTTATCGGAAAAGGTCAGGGTGTACGTGTTATCACATTTGCCGGAGAAGTTGCAAGAAAAAGGATCAAGGCAGGCGATATAGCCCATCAGCTTTCACAGACACTCGGTGGATCAGGTGGAGGAAATGCGGCATTTGGTCAAGGAGGCGGGAAGTTTAGGCAAAAAATACGAGAAACGCTATCATCATTAGAAGAGATGGTCTCACAAACCATTGGACGATGAAATCCAATGCATAACTCCCACCTACGTCCGCAAAAGCGCGCTGCTCTACCAGACTGGAATCTAACAGAGAAAAAGTGGAGGCAAATATGGGATGAACAGAAGACATTCGAATCGAGTCCTGATTCTGCAAAGCAAAAATATTTGGTAACAGTTGCATATCCATATCCAAATTCTCCACAGCATATAGGACATGGAAGAACGTACACACTTGCCGACGTTCACGCTCGTTATAAGAGAATGAGAGGATACAATGTTTTATTTCCAATGGGCTTTCACTATACAGGTACCCCCATATTAGCAATGTCTCGTAGATTGGTATCAGGGGATACGGATCTATACAATACTTTTCGCAATGTGTATGGTGTTCCCTCAGAGGTAATAGAATCATTCAACGAACCAGCTAATATAGCAAGATTTTTCCACCAAGAAATAAAACAAGGGATGAAGGAAATGGGATTCTCAATAGATTGGAGAAGGGAATTCACTACTATCGATGAAGCGTTTTCAAAGTTCATATCATGGCAATTTAACTTTCTCAAGAAAAAAGGTCTCATAATCCAAGGCTCTCATCCAGTAGGGTGGTGTCCTAGAGACCAGAATCCCGTTAGTCAGCATGATACGTTAGGAGACGTAGAGCCTAATTTCATTGAATATACGTTGGTTAAGTTCTATCTAGGTAACAGCTATGTACTACCAGTGGCTACACTTAGGCCAGAAACGGTTTATGGTGTTACCAATCTGTGGGTTAACCCACATTTAAGATATGTGGTCGCCCATGTAGACGGAGGTAACAAACCTATGTGGATTATAAGTCGTGATGCAGTAATGAAACTAAAACAGCAAGGTCATAATGTGGACATTGACCACGAAATAGATGGGATGAAATTAGTAGGAGAGTATGTGAGTAATCCTGTAACGCAGAACAGACTTCCTGTATATCCTGCTTCCTTCGTAGATCCTAAAGATGGCAGTGGATTAGTCATGTCTGTCCCAGCTCACGCTCCCTACGATTATCAGGCCCTACTCGATTTCACAAATGGTAATTCCTCTAAAGAATTGCATAATTACGAAATAGTCAAGCCAATAACAATTATCGAATCAGAAGGCTATGAAGGTGATAACATAGTTCCCTCTCAGATAATAATTGAAAAGTTAGGCGTGAAGGATCAACATGATCCTCTTTTGGAAAAAGCTACGACAGAATTATACTCACATGAATTCTACAAGGGAAGGTTAAAAGAAAATACTGGAAAGTATGCTGGAATGATGGTGTCAGAGGCAAAGGATCTTATTAGATCTGAATTATTACAGAATGAAAATGGAGAAATCCTTTATGAATTTGTCAAAAAGCCAGTCAAGTGTAGATGTGGCGAAGAGTGTGTAGTAAAGATACTAAGTGATCAGTGGTTTCTCAATTATAGTGATGTTCAATGGAAAAACCTAGCTCATGAATGTATTAATAGAATGGATATCGTTCCTGATGAAATAAGATCTGAATTCAATTATGTGGTAGATTGGTTGAAGGAAAGAGCGTGCGCGAGGAAGTCTGGCCTTGGGACACGATTGCCTTGGGACCAAGATTGGATTATCGAAAGCCTATCTGATTCGGTCATATACACTGCATACTACATTATTTCAAGATACATTCATTTTGATGACGGTAACGATATTACTGCGCAAAATTTAACCGAGTCTCTTTTTGACTATGTATTTTTAGGAGCAGGTTCTCTCAAAACAATTTCCGAAGAGACTAAACTTTCCGAGGAACTTATATTGAGTATGAGAACAGAATTTACGTACTTTTACCCCGTAGACACACGGCATTCTGGAAGGGACTTGGTCCCTAATCATCTTACCTTCTTTGTCTTTAATCATGTAGCTATATTTGATAGAGCCTACTGGCCTAGACAAATTGTAGTAAATGGTTCAGTGCTAATGGACGGTAAGAAAATGTCCAAATCCTTCGGAAATATTATTCCCCTACGGCAAGCCATAAGAGATCATAGTGCGGACACAATTCGAGTTGCATTGTTGAGCTCAGCTGAACTTCTTCAAGACGCAGATTTCTCATTTGAAGCTCTT
>JAATVR010000035.1 GCA_014523665.1 Nitrososphaerales archaeon TH526 | reverse complement strand
TTAGTAGTAAAGTCAATATTGCTCTCCTTCTATGAAATGACTGTATTTAGAAAGTCCTTTCTTGCTCAAATAGACATAGTCAGCAGTTGAATCCCTGAAGTCGTATTTACTATGATCAACATGTATATCTTTGATCGTCATAATACAATAATATAATCGTCTACCACATATATAAACAATTAGTATTCACCTATTGATGTTGGTCGTACTCCGGTATCCATATACTAAACTAACGGGCTTCACCCATATGCGGGATTTCTACAATATCCTCGCATTTGGTTCTTGTTCTGCTCTTACAAAAGGCATCAAATCAATCTATTGTTGCGGAAAATTCTGATCCTCAAGGTTAGTAGAGGGGAGTTAGTATAGGAACTTTTTCCTATATCCCGAACGACCAACAGATTCATCCTAGCTTATTTAGATTTTTTTGAATCAAATACATTCTTATACGTTACAGTTATACAGAAACATATGGTGAATGAAGCAGCAACAGTTATTTTTAATCCCAAATTGGCACAAACAGACACATCTACCAGAGACACGGAAGAAAATGATTTTAGAGAACGCTATACGGTCGAATTAAGAAAGAAAAGGCAATGTGGTTTAGACAATTATTATGGAGTTGACGAATTAGTCGAGGAAAGAAAGCAAGTAAACCAGCAACAGATGAAGACTCCAGGCAGAAGGGGTGAAGCGATAAAACATGAAGAAATTTCTAGGGAGATGTCAAGGCGTTTACTGAGTCGAGGATAAATTTACTCCTATTTTAGGGGGGAGTGTTCCTGTCGTAACAGGTTCAAATTCAAATTAAATGAAGTACTAGGTAAATTTTAACTGCATATTAACCGATATTATTAAAAGGTGATACTCATAGAGTTGAAACCACTACTACTCAATTCAGCAGAGAATCGAAAGTTACCTGGTATCACTACTACAAATACAGTTAGATTATCCGTAGTGTGATATGTGCATCTTCTCTTCAGGTTTCATTTCTCTTTGTCTTCTTACTTTTATTACAGCTTCTTCTAAATGCCTTATAGTCACAAGTGCTTCTGACGTGTGTTTGAATGCTTCTTCAACAGAAGGATATCTCTGAATATAGTCATGCAGAACTAAAGATAGGGCAGTATTTACAACTGATGATACATCAGCCCCGCTAAATCCTTCTGTCTTATCTACTATACTACCTAGATCAATATCGTTGTTGATCGGCTTTCCCTTAACATTTATTTGAAGAATTCTTTTTCTTGTAACCTTATCTGGATTTGGTATGTAAATGATTTTGTCAAAGCGACCCGGTCTCAATAAGGCAGTATCGATCATGTCTACTCTATTAGTGGCAGCCAAAACAACAACATCATGAATCTCCTGTATACCATCCATTTCTGTGAGCAGTTGCGATATCATTTTTTCGGCACCTGTAGGACCACCAAGACCTTCAATCCCGCCTCCTCTGATAGGCGCAATAGAATCAACCTCGTCAAAGAATATAACACATGGTGACGCCTGTCTTGCCTTTCTAAAGACGTCTCTTATTCCTCTTTCAGACTCGCCTACCCACTTTGACATAAGCTCAGGACCCTTGATGCTGATAAAATTTGCCTCTGACTCAGTTGCTACTGCCTTTGCTAGCATAGTCTTGCCCGTTCCTGAAGGGCCGTACAACAATATCCCTTTAGGTGCAGTATGTCCTAATTGTTTGTACAAATCCGGAAAGTGCATGGGCCATTCGACTGCCTCCTGTAACTCTCGCTTTACTGTGTCTAATCCACCAATATCATCCCACTTGACATCAGCTGGCTCTACATAGACTTCTCTCATAGCAGAAGGTGTAATCTCTCTCATTGCATTCTGAAAATCGGCCATAGTAACTACTAACCTATTTAGCAGCTCTGGTGCAAGTTTTTCATCCTCCAGATTGAGTTCGGGTAAAAGTCTTCTCAAACACTTCATAGCCGCTTCTTTACACAAGTATTCAAGATCTGCGCCTACAAATCCATGGGTAACAGCTGCGATCTTATCTTGATCTATATCAGGATTTAGTGGCATATTTCTCGTATGAACTTGAAGTACTTCTAGTCTGCCACGTTTATCAGGAACTCTGATCTCGATTTCTCTATCAAATCTCCCCGGTCTACGCAATGCAGGATCTATTGCATTTGGTCTGTTACTTGCTGCTATAACTATTACTTTTCCGCGGCTCTCCAAACCGTCCATAACTGATAGCAATTGCGAAACCACTCTCCGCTCTACTTCTCCCATCACTTCCTCTCTCTTTGGTGCGATAGAGTCTATTTCATCTATGAATATAATGGAGGGGGCCTTTTCTCTCGCTTCTTTAAATATTTCCCGTAAGCGTGCTTCGGATTCCCCATAGAATTTGCTCATGATTTCTGGTCCTGATATACTGATAAAATGCGAGTTGCTTTCATTGGCTACTGCCTTAGCCAATAAGGTCTTGCCTGTACCTGGTGGTCCATGTAATAGTATACCTTTGGGCGCTTCTATTCCGAGTTTTTCAAATATCTCAGGATGTCTTAACGGGAGCTCTATCATTTCCCTTACCCTTTGTATTTCATCCTTTAACCCACCGATATCCTCGTACGCAACAGCTCTCGCAGTCGCTCCTCTTAGAGCCTGGTCAGAAGTCGCTATAGTGAACTGTGTCTTCTGGCCTACAATTACTGCCTCGCAAGCAGGAGGCGTAAGCCCTATAACCTGAAAGGTAAGCCTTCCACCAAAATATGGGACCATAATGTTATCTCCTTTTATCATGGAAACGCTATCAAGTGAGTCTACAAGATACCTTTCATCTATAGATGGTCCTGCCTCGAGCGGAGCAACAATAACCATTTCTGCTAAAGTGGCTTTGATCTTTTTTATGATTACAGTATCACCGATGGCTAATCCTGCATTATTCCTAACTAGACCATCAATTCTGATCACACCCTTACCCTCATCAGATGGATACAAAGGTAAGCACTTTGCTACAGTCCTCCTGACACTTCTGCTCTTTTCACCACCTTTTAATTCTATAACATCTCCAGTAGAAGCGCCGAGCGAATCCATAGAATCGTAATCAAGACGGGCAACTCCTCTGCCAACATCTCTAGTATAAGCTTCAAGTATCTTTAAATCGAGATTTAAAGTTCGGGTATCTTTGCCGGGCATACTAATAGAGCTTAACAGTAACTCCTTATACAGTTTTGCAAACTTGGAACTATCAGAAGCACGTGCGTTAGCTGTCTGAAACACAGTTTTGGAATTACTAACAACCAGCTTTGTTCTTCTGAAAAACTGATACAAATACGAACTAAATAGAAGATAAAAAGACCCTTCTCTTTTATAAGAAAGATCATGTTGACGTAGTTTACATTGCCATTACTAGATGTTGGAAAAGTATCAGAGAAATGTACACTTGCGTGGAAGTTTAACTAATGTTTTACTTTTCTTTTCCTAAAAATCATTAAATTATTTCCAGAATGGTTTCTATAAAGGTTAATTAGTCTTGTCATACTATAAAGATCATGCATGAGTACCTTACAGGGTATGATCGGTATCTTTATAGCCAGTGTATAGACTGTGGCAAAAGAACACTACACTTTTGCTTCATATGTCGTTACTGCTATTCATGCCATTACAAGATTGAGAAACAGAATAGAGAAAACAATGATCAGCTATTCCTTACAGCGTAGCAAATTATTTTCGTTATTGTCAACATATCGTGTATTGGATAACCATGCTCTGGCATTGAGTTTTGCCGTGTAAACCCATTGAAATTCTGCCTAGTAATGCTTTTACTTCGTGCCTCATTAGTGATTTCTTTTTATCCTGCAGATCTTCTTTTACCTAAAGACAGTAAAAGCATTATCTATTACAAACAGCTTGAAAGGACCAGGATTCCTCCAGAGCATTCTTTCGACTATAGGATTATCCTCGAAGTCGAAGGAGCTACTTAAGTGTATGGATATTGGGGCATAACCACACATTGACACACATATACCGACTGCTTATATATGCATGATGCGATCATAATATCGTATTATGGCAGTTACAGATATACGTATGGATTATAGTAAGTATGACTTCAAGGATTCAACTGCTGACTATGTCTATTTGAGCAAGAAAGGACTTTCTAAAGAAACCGTTGAAGAAATTAGTAGGCTAAAGGGCGAACCCAATTGGATGAAGGAGTTTAGATTAAGATCATATAGCGTCTTTATGAACAAAATAATGCCCAATTGGGGAGGAGATCTTTCTAAGATTGATTTTCAAAATATTTACTATTATACCAAGGCATCTGAAAAACAAGAGAAAAGTTGGGATGATGTACCTGATTCAATAAGAAATACCTTCGAGAAACTTGGTATTCCAGACGCAGAGAGAAAATTTTTGGCTGGTGTAGGAGCTCAGTATGAATCAGAGACGGTATATCATAACCTAAGAGACGATTTGGTAAAAAAGGGAGTAATATTCATTGATACAGATACAGCACTTAAGGAACAGCCAGATTTAATGAAAAGGTTCTTTGGAAAGATTATACCGCCTGAGGACAATAAATTCGCTGCTCTAAATAGTGCGGTTTGGTCTGGAGGATCTTTCATATATGTTCCTCCAAGTGTTAAAGTTGATCTACCATTGCAAGCATATTTCAGAATAAACGCAGAAAACATAGGACAATTTGAAAGAACACTAATAATAGCCGATGAAGGATCAGAAGTACATTATATAGAAGGCTGTACTGCACCCGTATATTCCACAGAATCACTCCATTCTGCAGTAGTTGAACTTGTAGCAAAGAAGGGAGCGAAAATAAGGTATACTACGATCCAAAACTGGAGTAAAGATGTATATAATTTAGTAACAAAAAGGGCATATGCATATGAAAATGCAACTGTGGAATGGGTAGATGGAAATTTAGGCAGCAAGTTAACTATGAAGTATCCTGGAGTCTATTTGATGGGGCGTAACGCTCACGCTGAGATAATATCAGTGGCGTTGGCAGGGGCAGGACAGCATCAGGACGCTGGCGCAAAGGCAGTACATTTAGCTTCACAAACAACCTCTAGAATTACCAGTAAATCAGTCAGCAAAGACTCGGGAAGAACAACCTATAGAGGTTTGGTTCATGTAGCAAAGGGTGCTACAGGTGTAAAATCAAATGTTCGATGTGATGCACTCCTACTCGATGAAAACTCAAGAACAGATACTTATCCATATGTCGAAGTGAATGAAGATGATGCGACAATTTCTCATGAGGCAACAGTAGGTCGGATAGGCGACGATCAAATCTTCTATCTTATGAGTAGAGGCTTTTCTGAATCAGATGCTTTATCTCTGATAGTAGGTGGATTTATGGAGCCATTTACAAAAGAACTTCCGATGGAATACGCAGTTGAACTTAATAGGTTAGTAAAGCTCGAAATGGAGGGTTCTGTTGGTTAGAAATATTGCTATTGTGAATAGCGACTTCTATCGCGTGTTAATGAACCCAGACTAGGCAAGCCTTTCTATGTGGGCAATGTCCCTGTTATGCAAAGTAGTTCCATGACTCTTGGGATTCTACTATAGACACTTCTAATATGAAATAGAAGGTATTCCCGGGATTGAGATGTACCACTGTTATTGTTATTCTTGTATTCCTTCAGACTATACTTCACTAAGAAGTATTCAATGAGTCGTTTTTGAAGAATACTTCGGTACCTATGGCGCTCTATGCTGTTATCCAGATTTAAAGTTTCAACCTTTGTTTTGGAGAAATAATACAATGGCTCCAGAATCAACTTCATGTCTTTTATCGAAGGCCTGTATTTCAAGAGTTTCGCAAGACTATCGTCAGTACACCAGTATTCACGTCGCAGCTCACCCGTTTTCAGTACCCCGATTGTAAGCCTTAATACTTTTCTATATTGTTTTTCGGCTTTGGGAAAACTAGCACCCTTATCTATATCTTCATATTCTTCATGGAGAAAGTTAATCACTACCGACTTTTTGTTTTTAGTCCTTATTAGACGCTTCTATGGTTTAAGCCATAAGGCATCAGCTCTTCAATGACAGTTTATTTCACATCACTGTCTCACCTTACCCGCACTGGCTAATCTAACATAGTTTTCTCCGACTCTTCTAAGGTAATCTTTACAGTAGTAAGCTGTCTAGTATGATCATCCATATTTCTTGTCTTAATCATACTCTGTTTTCTACTCCGCGGAAATCATATGACGAGACTGGAGAAAAGTACTAATGAATAGAAACGTAAGGGTATTGTACTTGAATTATTGTAATTGTAACTCAAAGTTAATATAACTACCTAGAGAAGAGAGCATAGCTAAGGTATGTATACAAAATGTAAATTGTGCAATAAAGAGTTTAACAACCTTGTGAGCGGGGTAAGCTATTCAAGTATGCATTTTGGTGTATTAGGTTTCTGCTCTGATCAATGTTGTAAAGATTATCTTAATGCAGCTGGAAAAAACATTAGCCGTCAAGAGCAGGACTCACCGTAGAAATATGCACTGCTAGTGCTCAGCCCAAACTGACAGAGAAAATAAACGTTCAATTTTAACTAGGATATCTACCATTATGAGATGAGGTGTTTAGAAACCATGTTCTACGAATCAATATCTTCAACCCTTCTGTGTGTGTATATCACATCTTCTAACTATCTAATAATAGTGCTAGGATATATCGACATTGCTTGAAGAACTCATTGTATATCGGGTAAGCAACATATTACAACATATTGCAACATATGTAATCCCAAGATATATTGTTCAGTAATCAGATTGTGAAGTTTGTAACTATCTCAATAGAGATTTATATATTATAACGATCATCATTAAGAGGGATTACTTCCTTTTATATACATGAATGCCGAAGATATTACTGAGAAATGGCTATACTCCGAATATACAAGAAAAACTCAACAGACATGGATCTTTCCCAGTTAGTGGAGGCAATTAGTGAATTAGGTCTAGATAATGGTTTACTAAAATTTTATAATAAACCCCTTGAAAAGGAATCCAAGAGCATCGTAGCGGGGCCTAGTTTTCTACAGTTTCTAACCAAATTATTTGGATCTCAGATATCTGCTGGAGACGTAATACAGTTTGAACATGGGAGTCACAGTAGATATTATATGCTGTCTGCAACTGGGACATGGGACGAAATAATAAAGTTAGGCTAGTAACTAGGACTGGAGTACTAATATATACTTGAATATCTATTACGCTCAAATTATCTTTGCTGTTGTGGTTGATAGTCGTACTTGGATAGATGAGACAAAGTGTTGAAAAAGTATCAAAGAATAATGTACACCTGTGTGGCAGTTGAGCCTATGTGTTGTCCTCTTCTCTTCCTTGAAAACGCAAAAGTATATCAGAAATGCTTCTATGAAGGTTATTGAGCACTGTCGTATCTATCGATTTAGATTGCAGATTCTCCACGGGTGTTGGTAGACAAATCTACTACAATGGGTACATCTGTTATGAATAACTTTCCGCCTAGAGTATCACCACCAAAACTTTCGACTAGTTTATTGATCAAATTTTCAACCTGATCGTCTTTGATTATAACTTCAACCTTGGTCCTAGGAATAAATTCGGGGGTGTATTGGGTGGTACCTCTTCCAACAGCAACAGCCTCTGCCTTCGTGATTCCTCTCCCCGCAACTTTGTAATGAGTCATTCCACCTGTATTAGCACTTTTTAGTATTTCACTAACTTCGTTCAATTTTCTATGCGGGATTATTATTTCCATTTTTTTCATGTAGAATCAATCCTCAATTTACAATTAATTATATAACTTAAAAAGCTAATGAAGGCGATCCCTTAGTCTGCCATGCATTTATCGTCTCTAGGACATCCTATGCCCGTTCTTGCCAAAAGCTGGTGAAAACCATTCAATAAGAAAATTCAGGACTTGGTTCCAATGCTGCTACTAACTATTTACAAGTAAGTGGCTTTTAGACTTTTAAATGTCTCATTGGTATAAATCAAATCCATATCCTCGATTGAAGGTTTAAATGCCAAGTTTCTTTAGATTATTATCATATCGTAGGATCAGGACAGATCTTTAATTTAGGCATTTTATGTCCTGGAGCTATATTCTCGTTTACGTTTGATGATCTAGGAAAAATTCAGTATTACTGTACAATTTGCTCATTCGATGCTAGGCGCTCAAGGATTTGGAGATGCTTTGGACGGTAGTATCTTGACAGGTAGAGGAATATGGCACGTTCCTGTTCTAATCCGACCATACATTTATGATTGACATCAGTCGATTTTGTTAAAGGTGATTTTGATTTGGGCCTGAATATTTATTCTCCCGATACCATGGATAAGATCATAAAAGGCGGCGTTACTAATAGACAAAGCTGTTGCATTAACCATCAGTGGGAAACTCCCGCTACTTATAATGATGATCCTATGTGTGATAGTAAGACTATTCTAAGAAAGCTCGGAGGCATGGAGGTACTAGAAAAACAGGAATAGGTAATCAAGTGACATCAATATTGAGCTGGAACATTTTTTATTCTAATTTCCACACTATTAGCTTCTGCTCCAGGTTAGAAATAAGATCACTACAGATGTTCCTATTATAAGGAAAGTAGACCATCCAACTATATTTGATATTCGACCATTTGTGCGAGTTTCAAGAATCGTATTGTCGTTACAGATTTTCAAAATTGCATAAGGTATTGGAACAGCAACAATACCATTAATGACTGCAGTGTATACCAAGGCTTTGGGATCAATACCGATAAAGTTGTTGAATAGACCAATAACTGTCGAAACAGCTATTACAATATAAAATGGTCTTGCCTGTCTGAACTTCTTGTTTAGACCTTCTTTCCAACCAAGTGTATCTGCCAATGCGTAAGCAGAAGATCCAGCAAGAACAGGAATTGCTAATAGTCCAGTACCAATTATACCTAATGCAAAAATCATTTGTGAGATTTGTCCCGCATAAGGAAACGACTTTACAAGAGGTTCTAGTGCCTTAACGGCTTGTTCTGAAGTCTGTATATCTGTCTGACCATTGACATGAAGGGTACCTGCAGTTGTCACCATTATTGCCCACATGATTGATACAGAAAAAGCCATTCCAATCGCAACATCAGACCTCATAAGTCTTATTTCAGATTTTGTAATTGCCGGCTTGCCCTATCCGATTTCTTTAATCTTACCACTTTGCACATCTTCTTCCACTTCTTCTGAGGTCTGCCAGAAAAAAAGGTACGGCGATATTGTGATGCCAAAGATTGCAACAAACATCATGACAAAATCAGAGTTGAATTCAATGTGTGGAATCAACGTTGCACGGAGTATCTCATACCAATTTCCACCACCAATCACTGCGGTTATTATGTATGCAAACAAGGAAAGAGTTAGATATTTTAGGAGCTTAGAGTATTTTCTATATGGGATAAGGATTTCAGCAGCTAGGATAACTCCAACGAAAGTGAAAGTAGCAATAATGAACGGAATGTTTGGAAATACCAATCTGATCGATGCTGACATGGCACCGATATCTGCTCCTATGTTTATTATATTGGCAATGAGAAGGAGTGTGACGAGTGGCATAACAAAGTTCTTTGAGTATTTTTTCTTTATTGCAGATGCCAAACCTTTCTCTGTAACAAGTCCTATTCTAGCACACATCTCCTCAATAATCAGCATCATTGGATAGAGAAATAATACCAGCCATACCATTCCTAGACCAAACTTAGCGCCAGCCTGTGAATAAGTAGCAATTCCACTTGGATCATCGTCAGAGGCTCCAGTTATAAGACCCGGTCCTAATAACCTAAAGACTCTCTGAAAGATATTTGGTTTCGCACTGGATTTGCTATTGGGAGGCGACATAGAGGAGTTTGATAATGACGCATCTTCGTCGTCAAGTCCATGCCTATGTCGAAATTTCTTCTTTGTCAATCTTACTTTATAATAATTGTATGAGTATAACTTGTAAGTATTATTTGCAAACCAATCCAAGTCAATTTAGATTCCCTATAATTAGATATCTCGAAGTTTAAATAATTTCTTGATCATTACTGCATGAAAATCGTAATGTTTTCTAGCATATTATAATCCCAAGTCATGTAGCAACTATAAATATAATCATAACTTGGCTCGAAACGAACAAGACAATGGCCGGAACAGTTCCAGTGATAGGTATTAGCGGTAAAGATTTTTGGAAGATTTTTTTTTGAAGTCTCAGCTAAAGGAACCGTAAGTGAATTTGAATAAACTGAACTTTCCATCCAGTCGCATTTCAGAATCCTCAGTAAGTGGCAAATTCCATTTCGAATAACCTTCTTTGAAAGAGTGCATTAGAGTAAGGAGAAAGAAGCAATGGGGGCTACATGCCGAGATATGTTTTTTCAAAGATAGATATGTAGACAATTGTTATCTTGTTCTATACTCCCCACGCATTTGATACACTACTACTCCAAATAACGTAAATGCCGCCACTATGGCCGCAATGAAGGCTGCCATAAATACACTAGTTGAGATCTGAGCTAATTCAACACTTACACTAGCGGTAAATATGGCATAAACTAGAACAATGAATCCTATTAATGCAAATAAGCCCATTAGTATTGCCCTAATATTATTTGATAACCTAATGGACTCAGAAAGAGATATATCATTCCTGTCTGCCTTACCGAGTGTCGTCGAAGTTATTTTTCCTACAATCTTATCTTTGAAATTTGTTGTATAGGATGGTTCCGATTTCTTGCTAGTATCACTCGATTGAAAATCGTGTTGTCCATCAGCGATATCCTTCGGCTGCTCTGGATCGTTCATTTTATAATACTAGTATTCGCATGCATACTATTAGTATCTTTGCTAAAAAAAGACAGCAAAACATTTGTTGTGATGCGAATGATTTTTAACTTGAGCCTAAATGTAGAAGTCTATTTACTAATTAGATAACGACATGTAATTTATAAGTTGAAGTGCTCAATTTTGCTCAATTCTGAATCAGTCATACTTTAGGCTGTGCGTATTTGACTTTATCTCATCAAGTTTAGATAAGGTATCTCTAATTGTATCATGTTCAAGATCTAGCATTTGCGCTTACATTTGCATATGACTGGCAGTTCTAAGACTTAAAAGTAAATTGGATTGGAATACACGGTCTAAAAGTATCGTGAGTGTTATTGACTGAATTATCTTGACATACAACATTTAAATCGTATTTTAGGCTATTTATAATAATGAATCAAACATTTTTGATTACATTAACCTTGACATTGTCTTTAGGAGTGATGACCTTTGTCTCTGCAGGCTTAGGTCATTCGTACGGACAACAAAACCAGACGAGTAATACGACATCAACACAACCTCAACAAGGGCAGCAGCAACAAAACCAGACGACAGAAATTGGAAGTGCTAATGAAATTGAAAATCTGACGGCGGGAAATATACCGGTACTCGGAAATGAGACCAATATTGGAAGTCAAAATGATACCTCTGTTGGAGAAGGATTACAAAAAGAACAGTCAACGAGTGATACTAATATGACTGATAATCAGACTGAAGCAGGAGGTAATCAGACTCAAAAAGCAACCAATCAGACTGAAGCAGGAGGTAATCAGACTCAAAAAAGCCCACTAGAACAGATAGGTGAAACGATTAGCGGCATATTTGGAGGAGCTAACCAATCGAAGTAGATTGTTTATTCATTTTTCTTTTTTTTGGGACCAATGAATTATTCTCTTCTTTAATAGAACATTTATGCATTAGTATACGGATCGATTATTACCCAGTAGACTAGCCGTAAGAAAACAAGCTTTAGCATCGGGATCCGTTTTTTATCTCCTTGTATAATTCAAATCGGTTCATATCAGACATTTAGATATCAAGAATAATTAGGTCATAATTATCTGCTTTGAAACTTTTTAATTTAACCTCAAATCCATAAAATTCTAAAGATAACCTCTAAAACAAGGTAAGGTCATGTTCGTAATCCACTACCAGGATCCGTTTTCCTCTTATCCTGTCATTCATAATTTGCCATCTCTTTTCTTCAATCAGATGAGGCCTTAGTGGTTCCATCTAAAGCGGTTATTGGCAATGCGAAATCTGAAATAGCAATTAGAATGGGTGACGAATATCCATTTTGATGTCGTGATCACAAGAGTTTCCATAGAAATTAAAAAACTAGGATTGTAGTTTTCTAAAATGTATTATGATTTATAATTTTGCGATATTGCTCTTCTGCAGCGAATAAATCAAGTACTCATTTCTTAGATCCTGACTTAACGGTGCATGAGCAACGTGAAAATAGTACTTGTCACTTGAATTTCTTCATTCTATTTTTGGCCGTACGCTTCTGCTTTCCAGATTGAACTTTTCTAAGTGACTTGGTTTTCTTAGATCTTGGTTTCACATTAGTAGAGGAAGATCGTTTTCTAAATGCCCCTGTTCCGGTTACAGAAGATGTTCTTATCCTTCTAATATCATTTTGAATCTGTATGACTAGTTTTTGCAGCTGACTGATTTGAGATTGGATTTGTTTCACAAATTGTGCTTGTGACTGGCCTATTCCTAAGCCTGTTGTTGTTCTGTTCTGCTTCTCTTTATGAAAAGATTGAATTACTAATGTCATCTTGTTAATCTGATTTCCTTGCTTCTCTACTTGTTTTGAGATGTTTGATAAATAAGAAGTTATTCTCCTCTTCTGTTTGATTTTGCTAATTTTGGATTCCTCTTGCGCCTGTTCTATTTGTTTATTCTGTTCTTGCACTTCTTCTTCTTGTTGTTCTGCTGGTGGAGGGGCTCCGATAGTTGAAATCCGTTCATCTGTCACATCAATTGAAGTAGGTCCTACCTCTCTTTCCTCTAACGGTTTATCCGCTATCTCTTCAGTTATAATAGATCCTTCTTCTCCTTCCTCAAACATGCGCTTTTCTTCGCCCACGTCCTATTTATCTTAAATATAGAATAAGCTTTGCATCTTGTGAATAATTCGCGTAATTCTTTTGTCTACATTAATACATCCTTCAGTTCATCAAAATATATTAATATCTCTGATGGAATCGACAATTCAAGGCCATAACAATAATGATATAGAATTCTGATTCACACAAGTAGAATTTGATGCGATCATTGTTTCATATCATCCACTAAATCTTTACATTTCACGGCAGCCTCCCCCTACATTTCGCAGAGTCAATAGCTAAATACAACAATTGATCCCTACGTACCAATATTATGAAATAAGCCATAGGGGAAGACAATACCTACAGATTTTTGAAGAATTGCAAAACATTGGAAGGAACTTCAATCAGTAACCATTTCATGATTAATCTTATCCAGTGCTAATACGACATTCTGCAGTATTTATATCACTCGTATTGTCATTTTCTACAATTTTCCTTATTCCTGTCTGCATGAAACCATCTATATTTTGTGCAATTTGTCTACCTTCTTCTTGGGTTATAAACGAGTTAGTCTGCAGTCCTACAGTACTAAGCACGGTCCTATTCAAAGGATTAGGATCGATAGTTTTTAAATCTTCTAATATTTGTTTGAGGAACAGTTTATTTACAATTCCATTTACAACATATTTATCAATATTCCCAATTTGATTATTCTTGGTTATATTGATGTCATATTTGGAGCTAAATTCCATAATTCCATCTTTGGTGCCACTGAAGCTAATTGGTATGGCAGCATTAGGTGGTTCGATAGCACCCAATTGAAGCTGCAATGCCCTCACCGATCTTTGGGTTTCCAAGTTTTTGTATTCGTCAAAAGCTGATCCCAATAATTCATAACAGATGCCCTCTACATTTACATTTACATTCTTCTTAGGATAGAAGTTGTAGGCTAGAAAGAAACTAAAGATACCACTTATTGCTAATATAACAACTATTGGTATGGCTAGTCTGTGAAAATCAACCAAGTAAATTTGCTC
>JAATVR010000412.1 GCA_014523665.1 Nitrososphaerales archaeon TH526 | reverse complement strand
CCCGGCATGCTCTGCGAACGCGGACGGCTTTAACGGCTTCGCCGTGCACCTTGAGCATCACGACGTCGCGATGATCGCGGTCTCACGCGCCCCAATCGCCGCGCTCCAGGCATACAAGCGCCGCATGGGCTGGACGTTCACGTGGGCCTCGTCGTTGAGCAGTGACTTCAATTATGACTTCAATACCTCGTTCACCGAGGAGCAGCAGCGCTCCGGCAGCATCGACTACAACTACAGCACGCTCGGCACGATATCCGACTCGGCTGGCGTAGGCGATTTCGCGGCCATGACCGGCACCGACGTCCCCACCTACACCCGCGAGGCTCCGGGCATGAGCGCGTTCGCACTCGCCGACGGCGTCGTCTACCACACATACTCCACCTACGCGCGCGGCCTCGACGCGCTCTGGGGAATGTACCAGTGGCTCGACAGAACACCGAATGGGCGGAATGAAACGGGGCTGTGGTTTCGGCGGCATGACGAGTACGTTTCGAGTGTCTGATTTGTGAATTCAGGTTCTGGATAGACTAGCTTCGTACTACCATGTTTGGGCATAACAAACATTTAAATAAATAATTAATTAGATCCCAGCTGACTCCAGGAACTGTCCAAAATGTAATCAGATTTCAAGTTACAATGGACCAGACTTTTATTGGGATTAATTTATCGGGCCTAGTGTACAGTTTGAAGCCATCTCTAGATATTTTATGTATTTGTGATAATGATTTGAAACGAATCAGTCAAAAAGCCGGAATCTTGGCCATACAATTGAAGGCAATGCGAGAGCGATGACTGCAATTGTATTCTTTAGGTATGTTAAATCTATTCTTCTCAAAAATGAGCTGCATGAGCAAATTGTCTCGTGATAAGATAGCTACTCATTTTGAGCTTGTTACTCGTTAGCGAGATTTCTGCATAATTAGTCCCTCTCTATATTGCTTTTTTCATTTTATTGACTGCAGACTTTGCACCTTTCTTTATGTCATATCCGGCATATTCGGCATCTTGCTTAACTTCCCGTACACCTGTTTCGTGCTCAGCTAATTCTGTATTCTCTTTAATCTCGTGTCCAATAAACTCTGCACCTTTCTTTATCTCATTCCCAACATATTCAGCGCCTTTCTTTAACTTGGCCATTTCTTTCTCGGTAATCTTATTCATCTTATTATAAATGTCTTGTACGGTAGGTTCAAAAGAATACGCAGTGTAGATTGACTCACTAAGACCGAGGTAAGGTATCCTCATCAAATCGAGGTTTAAACATAAACTGCCTTTGGGATTTACACAATTAGGTAAAGGCACACTAACAGAGTACCGCCTATAATGGTTATATTGAATATTGTGTGATATGTAGTGTCAAGAGAAATTTTGACGAGTTCATCAAGATTGGTTGATGGGTCGCTTCCCCCCATCAACTTAATTCTAGTTCAGACAATGGTCGAAAACAATCGAACTATCGTCATATTCTTTTCTTATACCAGGTTGAACGGACACGATGTGTTCTGCCTGTGTGCTCATTAGACCGTATTACGAGAATTTGATGTACAACAAGCAACATCAGATAAAATGAGTGCTCTTTGCTAACTTGTATATTTCTAGTAACCGACTAGTATTAGCATCTCACCAAAAAACCTTTTTTATTCGCTATTGTATAACGAAACGTTATATGACTATATGTCAACTCATGCATATTTGATAGATTAGAAATGACAGAATTTGAATAGCTCGGAAGGCATTAATATCTGAAATGATGACGGCCTATGGCATGCAAGAAATTCAAAAAACAACATGTAATTCATGTGGAACAACATTTGTAGCAGAGAATGAACCGACATTGTGTCCATCATGTTCTGAAAATCAAAGTCATCATCAACATAGCGGCTGTGGTTGTGGACACTAATTTAGCGTAACCCATTTTTTTATTTTCTTTACTACAATTTAACTTTGCAAATATACAATCTAGTTTAATCGTAACAGCAGTAAACAGTCAATTCTAATCAAAGCTTCAGAAGCGATACAGCCTTCTTCATTAAAACAAATAGATAATCAAAATACTGGCACTACCGGAAAGTTTACCACGACAGCAAATGCTCCTGACACTCAAGGCATAATCACTGTTACTGCCGTGTACAACGGGGGCGGTCTCTATCATTCTGGAGCATCGAATCCAGCTCTAGTGATAGTATCCAATTCGACTCTTCCACCCTAGCAGATAACAGAGAACTATTTTATTTTTTATTTTGACTTGTCCAAATTATGTATGATGCCGCGACTTTAATGTAACCAAGAATTTGGTCTACAATTTTATCTTCAACAGATAGTTAATTACTGAATTTTTAACCAAATGGAGTTGGCTAGTGTAAGCACCAACCAACTCCAGTTTGTGCCGGTAGTCGGGTCAATTCCGACCAGTTATCGTATGCTCAACTTTACTCTTAACAGTTTAATTATGGAGTTGGTTGGTGGCTTAGTGGACGCCGAGGTTATCGACCAACTCCAATATGAGACAATACGTAACCGTATTGCAATGTCGATAGTGTGACTTGCCTATTAACTGTTATAAAATATCTTGGAGTTAGCTAGAGGCAAATGGAGCGTCGCCAACCCCGATAGAGGTTAACGTGGTGAAAATAATAGGGACAACTCGTTCTTAATAATTGCAATTAAATTAATAGTAAAAAATATGAAGCTAGCCACAAAGACCAGCTTCCTATGAAGACAAACCTATCCTATCTTGACATCTATCTTAGAGTAACATAGCGTATATAGATAATAGGTGAACAACCAGGGGATGAAACCACCAACCTGGCTGCCCTGTCTTATTGTGTATGTCTAGACGGTGTTTGCAGTCGCTAGGACATCTTTCCTGACTATACGCAACATAATATAAAAATGATTAAGTTTTAAACTAAAGATTTTAGAATGTCTATAAGGGAGAACAAAAAATAAAAATAAAAACTGAATTGTTTTTTCAATTTTATACTACTAGCTAGCTCTAACTAGTTCGATCCGTCTTCTCCATCGTTCTCTCCGTCACTGCCTTCTCCACCATCTCCATCTCCACCACCATCACCTGTGGAACCAGTTGCGGAAGGCATACTCATGTTTCCTCCAGTCATGTTCTGTCCAGTCATATTTCCACCTGTCATGTTTGATTGGGCAGAAATTGTAGATGCAAGTCCTGTCACCAACACTGACGCAAATAATGCGACGCCTATGGCTACAAATATTTGACTTTTCATCAAATTGCAATCGAACTTATCATAT
>JAATVR010000411.1 GCA_014523665.1 Nitrososphaerales archaeon TH526 | reverse complement strand
TGTAGTGGCCTGGTTTGTTCCTGTGGAAGGGGACTAGAGGAAGTAGTACTAATAGAGGGTGAGGGCGAAGAGGAAGGGGCCGTAGTAGAGACAGAAGATATCGAAGCTGTTTCGCTTGAGTCTTGCCCAGACGACTCCTCGGGATTCGTTCCTAATGTCAGTAATGGAGTTTGGTATAGCTGGTTACTTTGCCCAACTGAATATGGAGAAATCGCGTTCATGGGGTTTGGATATGAAGTTAAATCTGAGCCTTGAACTGCATAAACTATTGATACATAGCCGGGACTGACAGAAGGTAATGAAATAATGGCTGCCACTACGATGGCTGTGATTAAGACATTGATAGAACCGCGGGTTGGAAAACAACGCATTCTATGAATGTCTACGTTCAATGCCACTTTATTAAAAGTTAGATATAAGAATTTGAGATTATAATTAAGTTTTGCTAGACCGTTAGCTATTTTTTTCTTGTTCTTTACTGTTGAAGCTTCAATAAACAATGTCAATTCTACTACAAATAAGGAATGCTTTTCCCAAATAAGCAAGAGGAAAAGGAAGATGCGTACAGCACGGCAAAAGAGCTTCATAATCAAAGAGGTCATGACAGCATTTCACCTTCCTAATCGATAGAAACTGGCAGGACTGAGAAGTTTATGCCTAACTTCACCTTCCTAATCGATAGAATCTACCAACTGGCCAGGCTGGGGAGGTTTTGGTTCGCCTTTTTCACAGCTATAATCTGCATTAATCACACCCGTTACCGACTATACATAAGTGTTTGACAATCGTTGAAAAGGGTTTTAATATCAAAATCCTCACCATCATTCTCCTCGATATTCTTTTCGCCAACGAAAATTAAGCCCGAAACGTCCCTATCGGTAATAATTAAGCGGTTATTGGACGCTATTATTTTAATTGCCATCAGTTCGTCTGTCTCTGGTTCCCCTCCCTTGTCAGGAACTCCTAATATATTGAAAGAGAATTTACCGAGTCCACAGGATACGGCAGGAATAGAAGGAAACCAAGGCGATACCGCCTGTCTTAACCCATACTGAGCTAGGCCAAGAAAGGGGAAGTTGTCTTGTGACGGAGTATAGGGATTGGTGGGATATGTGGGAGTGTAGGGATAGATGTTTGATGTGGGAGTGTAGGGATTGGTGGGATATGTGGGAGTGTAGGGATTGGTGGGATATGTGGGAGTATAGGGATAGATGTTTGATCTGGGAAAATATGTCTGAGCATAAGAAGTGCTAAAGGGAAAACACAAAATTAGGACGATAGAAAGTGTTAAAGTTAAGCTAAGGATGGTTACAATAGAATTCTTTGTAAAGAAGCTTTGTGTTAAATCCATCTATCGATTAGTATATGGAATTTCGCCTATATATGATATTATGTCTGTGGATATGAAACTACTTATCTGACATTAATACTATGATAGAATTATGGTATTGCGTATCTGATAATTTTGACGGTATTTTTTCCTAATCAAGATATGATAAGTGCCATTGAGCGAGATCGCCAGTACTGGGTAACCCTTTAGCTTCAAAGATAATTACATTATCTACTACGTCAACATACGTTTTCGCTATTGAAGTACCTGTATTACCAATGTAAGACCTTCGGACTTCATATGTATTCAGTTCTCTAAAATAGCTTCTCTTCCCCTGATGTTGAGAAATCAACATCTTATCAAATAATATTCCATCTACTTCGTGCCAATTTTAGTATTTATCGACACATTCCATAACCCTAATACTACTTCTATATCCATAGTCGCTAGCCGCGTATTCAAAAAGAATACCAATATCGCGAAACGGGAAGCTCTTTCACCAGATTCGTGATCGATAATCGAATCTAGACATCATGAAATCCGTTGCAGCTGACTTCATTTAAAATTTATTGCATTGTCTTCAAAAATTGAGGGAAGTTTACAATATCCCATTTAGTTTGTGAGCCATAAACTAAAGGTTCAACACAGACACAGACCTAACCTTGAGCCAAATTCAGTCCCAGTTGCTTCTGTTCACCGGTATTTTTTTGTCCTGCCATTACAAATAGCATATCAGTTTTCACCTTGTCCCGGATAGAATGAGCTGGAACGCCGGCCACTATGTCTCCGTCTGGAACGTC
>JAATVR010000410.1 GCA_014523665.1 Nitrososphaerales archaeon TH526 | reverse complement strand
CAGACCGCCTCTGTTTACGGGAATAATATGAGCCCATTTTAAAAAGTCCCATGCACCTAGTCTTATTCCTGAAGAAGCCATTGTAAAAACGATGGCCTTCATTCTCCAGTCTGGGTAACTTATTATTTTTTGAATCTCTTCAATGGTAGGGACTCTATCATCTGCATAATTCTTAGCCTTGGGAAGACCACGAGTGAGTTTTTTCCACGGGACAGGCAATTCATTCATTTCACAGAAAAGTTTGACGGCTTTCACGTAGTTACGAAGAGTTGCTCCACTGATTTCGCCGTGGTTGACCCTTTCTTTCTGATACTGAAGAAAGTATACAACCTTCTTAATGAGCCATTTATTATCAGACAATGCTTTCTCTGTGAAGATCTTGCAGTTTTGTTGTAATGTCAATTCGATTTGATGGTCTATTCCTATTACTTCGAGGAACCTCTTGAATCTAGTAATGTATTTTTGCTTAGTCTGTTCAGCATTAATAGCAAATATGAATAAACTGTAAGGGTCCTCTGATCGCTCTTCATTATCCAAATATGGCATACTCAATTCGTTCTCTCTCTTTTTTTCTGGTCAGAGAATCCTATTTGAGAAGTAATATTACACTGGGCCCAAGGGAGTGTGAACCATTTTTGACATTAATTCTGGGTTCTAATCTTAAACAAGTATCCCTAATAATATAGCGTTCAAATTATGCTCCATTCTTTATGAGAGATGTCGTTCAAGATACCCATTTCCGGAGGAAATACGTTGTGACTATTTTGGTAGAGTGGTGCTGCTCGGCTACAGTATGGATTGACGAATAGATGTGATATTTCTTCCACTGCTTTTGGCTACATCGATCGATTGTTATGCAGTAACCTTTCACACATATGATTTTGCGTGAACTGAATACGAACTCTGATTACTAACATATGCGCTTGGGATAGCAAGTCAACAACCTTAAGTAATTCCTCTTAGTTGAATGCTTTGCAGTCCCATGGGAATATTGAATATGATAATTGCCATATTTTCCGTATCGCTGTTAGTTTATAGTGCAGTTCAAACAGTTCATGCTCAATCTGACTTACAGACAACCAAATATCGAGATATGGTTATAGATTTGGGAAATGGAGTGAAGACTAATGCTAGACTAAATCTTCCGGCTAATGGCGACGGTCCCTTCCCGGGCGTTCTTCTTGTACATGGCGCTGGACCCACTGGTATTGAAACTACAGGTCCATATGAACCTCGCATCGATTATCAAACAGGCGCAATTGAATATCCACCTACTGCACCATTTTTTCAAATCGCTGAATATCTTTCAGAAAGAGGTTTTACTACAGTATGACAAAAGAGGTGTTGATACAAATCACTCATCTATAAATTACAATGTATGGGCGAATGTAACATTTGAAGATTTAAAGCAAGATGCAGAGAAGGCGTTAGCTGTTATACAACAACCAGAAGTAGATCCTGAAAGGGTAAGTGTAGTTGGATATAGTGAAGGTACAACTATTGTCCCCAGAGTTGCAATCGACAATCCAGGAAAAGTAAATAACATAGTTCTGATGGGATCGATAGCCCAGAACTTTCGTGAAGTAATTTACATCCAGAAAGTTACGCTCCCGGTACTCTACACTCAACAGGTTCTAGACAATAATCACAATGGATTGCTATCTGTACAAGAAGCGTCGGAGAATCCTGTTCAATTCTATGGTCGGAAATTTCACTCTACTTCTTACTCAAAATATTACTGCTGCCAATAGAACAGCCGAACAACTGAATCCCCAGTATAATAAAAACAATGATACCTTCATAAGTATTAATGATGAACTTAAACCTAGATTAATAGACGGCCTAAATTCATTATCGGTTGTGACACCAGGCAAGAAATGTACTGCGCTGATCGGATGTCCTATTTGGTTTAAGTCACATTACTCTTTGATACCTACTTTAGATATCATAGATAAGTACCTTCTGATATATCTATATTGATACAACAAGGAAAGAATGACTCAAAAACTCCAATTCAGCAAGCATTTCTTTTACAGCAGGAACTGACAGAAGTAAAACATCCTGATCATACCTTGATAACATATCCGGACCTCGGCCATTTGTTCTATCCTTCGTCTCAATGGTTGACTTCTCCTGGACCAATGGATCAAAAGGTTCTGGAAGATCTTTTTGGCTGGCTTTCAGATCCGGTCAGAGACTATAAGAAATTAACCATTTTATCTTCACAAACACCCTAGGTTGTTAGCAGATTCCTCATCTAAACCTGTAACGCGAAATAATCGATAGCCAGATTAATGCCAGAAGAGTATATTCTATAATAAAAGGAATGGTCACACCATCTCCCGAAAATTATTTATCATTATGTCAACCCAAAATGTTGCTGGGGATAAAGTTCGGCCAGGCTTAAAGTCAGGCCGATCAACTGAGTTCACACTTATCCTCCCGCTCAAGCCAGGTGGTGCAGAACGCATGCGAAAGAAGAATTTCGGTTCCCTCCCAAACTTAGGTACGGTTCATGAAGCAAGATGGGTGATTTTCGATAACGATACCAAGCTCCTATTTGCGTCCACCTTTGATGGTTCTTGGGACGCGTACATGGACGACTTTCGAGTCAAAGCTCCGGACTTTCTGGATCTGATGTTTGGAGAGGTTGAGGGTTTTGCCGGGATACGTGATCCTAATGCCAAAGATTTTACCCTAAAGCACCAAGTCTCTTCACTTTACTTTTACAAAGCTAACCCAGAGGCATCACCACGAGATGTGGAGAAGGCATTGAAAATCAAGGGCGGATTAGACATCATTCTCGACACGGCTGCTAGTTAGCTACAGCAAATACAGAATTACTGAGAAT
>JAATVR010000409.1 GCA_014523665.1 Nitrososphaerales archaeon TH526 | reverse complement strand
TTTTTGCTGTACATTTAAAAATGGTTAGTATTTAACGCTCTCTAGGGGCTATCGTCTAGCTTGGTCTAGGATACCATCTTGGAATCAAGGTATATGCCTGGGGCGCTGGCGGTCGTGGGTTCGAATCCCACTGGCCCCATTATGTACGTGGGTTCATATACTTGAGGGATAAACTTAAAGTAAAGGGGGTAACGTGAAGAAACGCCTGCTAAACTTTCTACTACCATAAACAAGATACACCTAGTACCAAATTTGGCTAACAGAGAAGCGATTGCAGCATTCCATGTGTATCTTATGAGCAATGACCTATCAGTCCACCACGTCAACAACAATCTGAAGGCGTCGATCGCTTTTGCTAGCTACCTTGGCCCTGAAATTTCCTTTCGTGACATTATGAGCAAGCAAGAAGTCCTCTCATTTCTAGATACTAAACGAAAGTCTGCAGGCGACGACCCTGAAATGAAATGGATAACCACTTGGAATCACTATTTAAATCGATTAAGGCTCCTCTTTAGATGGTTTCATAATCGGTACGTAAGAAGCAACGAAGAATCTGTGGGTGAACCAGATTGGGAGACTCCAGACATTGTCAGAATAAAAAGCAAAAAAAGTAAGCGCGTGAGCCCATATTCTGAGAGTGATATATGGGATCTGGAAGAACTTAAGACACTGATCAAGTACGAACCGTACCTGCGCAACAAGGCTGCAATTGCGTTGATGTGGGATCTAAATGGAAGAAACCATGAGATCACAATGTTGCGCATAAAACACATAAGGTTGAAGGAGCGCTATGGAGAAGGAGAAATTCCGCATCAGGCCAAGACTGGGTCCGGTCCAATCTTGCTTACATTTTCATTTCCTTATGTAAGAGGCTGGCTTAACGAACACCCATTTAGAAATACTCCCGATGCACGGCTTATCTGTAACTTGAATAATGGAGCACCGATAAACCCTGAAGCGCTGTGGACAATGATGAAGCAGCTCAGATCAAGGATAAGTCGACTGATCGAAACAGACTCAATAACCGGTGATGCTGAGAGAGAAAAACTCCGAGTATTACTCACTACTAAAAAGTTCAACCCCTACTGCCTACGCCATTCATCTATATCTTGTGATAGTGATTTCCTTCCTGACTATGCACTTAAAAAGAAGGTAAGGTGGTCAATGAACTCCAAACAGCCATCTAGATATATCAAAAGCAGGATGGGAAATGATCTTAAACAAAGGATACTCGTTCAGAATGGGATTATTTCAGAAGCTGACGGTAAACCTAAACCTAGTGTGGCAGATTGTCCTAGATGTAACCTAGTAAACTGCATCGACAATAAGTTCTGTTCCAAATGTGGTTATCCTCTAACCCCTTCAGCATTTGAAGAGATTAAAGCAGCTGAGGATATGAAGGTAAAGACATTAGAACAGAAGTATGAGCAGGACATGAAATCCGTCAGGGAACAGATAAGTTCAATATTTACGGTCCTAGAAAAGTTTAGAGACCAGAAAGATATCAATATGGTTGCTTCAACACTTTACAGATCGGGTCAGCTTAAGATGTGTTGACATAGAACGGGAACCAGTTCTTAACTGCTGTATCTATCCTCGTCATACTATGCCAATAGGTCATGATTCCTAACCTTAAACAGCAGATAGCTTTAGTCATACTATTTTCAGGGTCACCCATGTCTTTCCACCGCGATATTCGGTACTAAAATCCCTGTTCTTTCGAAGTTTGCATTCTATTCTGCCGTTAGGTCTTGACTTTCTTTTTCCTGCTTTGTAGTCATTCATCTGGTCGCGATATTTGTCGGGATCGTAATGTCCTATGTAGTATTGATAGTATTTACCATAGCTAACACGATACCAAGATTTCTCGGTAGCATTTTGTATTTGGTGCTCTGAACCGACGAGGTGCTTTTTCGGCTCACCACGGAATCTATTACCTCTAACTTTTGAACTCCAGGCTCGAAGCATTGATTCAGTGCGTTTGCCATCCGGATTCTCAGCTAACTTCTCTGAACAGACTCTTACCATAGTTACTGCTATGCTACGTTTCTGTGGATAATATGTGCTCCTCACCCACCTGCGAGATATGAAACCAAATTTCCTGCAGCGTCGACAGAATACTCTTTTCCTCCTTTGTTCAGCCATGTAGGTGTCTAACGATAGTTCACTTTGGGCTCTTGTCATCATACCGACAGTAAATGCCTAACATTGAAATCGAAAAAGTTCTAATTCCAGAGCGGATTGGAAGGAAACTTCAGTGCGGATGTGGATACAAATGGGTGTACCTCGGGAAGAGCGATTTTTTTGGTTCATGCCCTCGATGTAGGAGCACAGTCACACTTTATCCAAAAAGGAAGACGGTGTAAAGCGGTAAGAAAGAAAAACAACGACAGCCACCACCACCCTCCCAAACCCCAAGTGAATTTGACCGGTTTGCGAAGGCTGTGATAGCTGATGGTCACGACGCTAATTCTGTCCGTACGAGGAGCGACCTAGCTATTGATGCTAATCAAGATTTGGTTAGTAAAGATTCTTCTCGCTCTATCTATCTTTCAACTGTGGTTACAGAATGCTTGGACGCACACGAAAGATGCACAGGTTCCTATGTGGACAATTCAGGGAAGTATATTCTCAGATGCTGTTGTTTGTGTCATAGAGGAGAGGATGTCACAACAACTCCTATAGCTGAGACGAGCCCTGCACCAGACAACTGCAAAGGAAGAGGCGGTATCTATAAATTAATCAAACAATCTGGATGGGGAGTCGGTTTAACAATCCATACTTGCATGATGAACATTGCTACACTATGTCTTCAGAAGAAGAATGATAAGCTACATGCTCTCTACCATGGTCTCTGCAGTCGCACAGGACTGCGCTTCTATGCCACTCAGGTTTACAGTTACTCCTTTGCCTAAACCTTGGCCTAACTTGTCGACTCTTAAGAGATGGTTTCGTCAGTTTGTAGAATCAAGAAATGCAACAGCCGCAGAGCGATGTCTGGTAACAGCCATTTATGCAGAAGCAGATGCAGTGCAGCTAGCTGATATGCTTTTTGCAGCGGCTACAGATCACAGGTTCATAGGAGGGGGACATACTTTGGATTTTACCAATAAAGCATTAGAAGCGCTAGATCTCGTTGGTTGGAATGATAAAGATTTAGTTGCGTCAGTTCTAAGCAGCCTTGTCCCAGGATACGCCGATGCAGACCGGATGGAAGAGTCAAGCTCCTGGCGTCATCCTATAGATTTAGTTGCTATACTTGAGAACGCATTCAAAGAACTTCCCAATATTTTAGAAGAAGGAAGGACAAAAAGAGGTGAAGAAAAAATAGATGGGAGAGAGCATACAAGCAAGGAGAGGGATAATAAAAATGAAATCGACCTCATAGATATTCTCTTAGGAGATGATCCTCAGTTAATAGTTAGTGTTTTACTTGATGGCTTCAGACAAGGAATGTCTGAAGAAGAGCTGGCAGGGATAGTTGCATATGTAGCTGCTCTCAGAATAGCTCAGTTTAATATACAACGAATTTACAGATTGGGATGCTGCTCTGCATACCTTCACGTATGCTAATGCTGTACATCAATCTTTGAGACGTATTTCTGCATCTATGAATCATCAATTTCAATATCCTGTTAATGTTCAACTACATGAACTAACACGAGGTATATTTGATGCTGCAATGCGAGTATACCTAAATAGATTTCTTAACATACCACCAACTCCTATACCTGATTCAAATAGTAATTCTGGTACGGTCAATAATATTGAAAAACATAATGCAATGGAAGAAGAGCTTTCAATGATACTGGATAAGATTGTCCTATATATTTTTCATAATTGGTTAGATATGGGGCTAAAAATCATGTCAAATATGGTTCAGTGCATACCCCCACTGTACGGGGCAATAGCATTCAACATAAACTCTCTTACAATACAAACGCCAATATTCATGAAGATAAAACGGTTTATCGAAGAAAAGTCTTTTTAGAATTTCTATAGAGAAAATATTTTGTTGGTCCTTGTATGGAGATAGTATCTTGTTTAATTACATGAGTTCCCACCTACTCTGTTGAATTGCCAATAGTTACAGGAACTATTCTGAAAATCTTACCTTTAGAATATGAAACCACATACATATAGCCATCATATGGATTGACTTGAAGATCTGTAATGGAGCCCATTCCTTCAACAAATTTTATGTGTCTAAGTTCGTCTAGACGGTTTACCACTTTGTCTGCAAGTGAACCGTTTAGAATCAGGCTAGTTCTATTTTGATTTAGCTCAAAGTGGTAAATATTTCCGCCATGCAAATCTGCTACGAACATATCATTTTGATACTGTTTTCCTAGTTTGTCAGAATTTAGAAATTTTATTGCCGTTGGACCAGTAGTATTAAGCCATACAAACTGAGGAGGACTATACCTTCCTTTTCCACCAAAATCTACAAGGTTAGAAGGATTCTGTATCGCTTTACCATATGTGCTTCCATTAACTTCCCAAAAGCCTTGTACTTTTCTCCATCCACTATTGAACCCAGGTTCAACCTGGTTGATTTCGTCGCAGCAATCTGGACCATTTTCAGTATCCCACAATCTTCCAGTTACTGGATCAAAATCAATACCGAAACTGTTACGTACACCATAGGCGTAGTATTTATCTAAAGGCTCTTTGTCACCTATGATTCCTTTTACTGCCTCGCCATCTTGAGTGATTCTATATATTCCACTTGTCCCACTCCCCTTAGGGTTAGTTTTATTCTGGAAGTTTTGGGTCTGTCTCTGATAATTAGCATCACCAATAGTAAAATACACATTATTGTCTGGTCCAACTATTATCTTTCCACCATTATGGTGATAGTTAAAAGGCAAGTCCAAGAGAAGTTTAGGATTTACTAGCTTATCGTTAACTAGTTCGTATCTATAAAGACGGTTACCTAGCGGATCGAAGCCTGGTGTGCAGTGACTGCGCTTTGGACAATCACTACCCTCTACTTTGGTTTCTGTGTACGATACAAAGACATAGGTAGTTGAAGACATATTATTATTACTATTATTAGTAGTAGTAGGCTTTGCTACAGCAATACCAAGCATCCCTCTTTCATTTTCGTTCGCTACATTAACATCAAGTAATGGTTGTGGTTGTACTTCGCCGTCTATAATTCTCTGTATTGTACCATTATTTTTTTCATTTACTAAAATATCATTTGGTCCTAAAAAGGCCATGGTCGTTGGAAATTTAAGTCCACTTGCTACTACTTCGTACGTTAGGTTTGGATCTTCTATATTTATTGCTCCTCTAGATCTAGCTATCTTTGCTGGTGCGGTCTGTTCATAAAGATAATAATTGCATGCTGCTGTAATTGTTAATATTAGCAAAAGTGTAAACAAGACCGGCTTACAAAAATATGTCATAATCTGATATTTAGCTCTATCAAATTTTATCTTCTCTTATATGCGTCTCCTAGCATTTTTTCACTTAGGAGACCTACACTAGCATCAGAATTGATTGAATTAGAATCAAAGGAATTGAGGTCTACTCCTTTTGTAAGGCAAATTCCAATCTGTTTGGAGTCTACCACACTATTTAACATTATAATATTATGTTCTGCCTTATCGCTTATAGCAAAACCACAATTAATAGGATTCGTAATTGTATTGTTATTTATAGTGTTATATGAGGCACCGTGTATTAATTGTAGACCGAATATGCTGTTCTTGATATTATTATCATGTATGTAATTGTTATGAGACTGAGAAATTGCTATTCCTATATTTGTATTTGATATATTATTATACCTAATAGTTGAGTTAGTAACGTTTCTACTCAACAAAATTCCTTTATTTTTATTGTCGTCTATCTGATTATTTTCAAATAATATATTATAACACAAATGAGAACAAACCAACCCAGCATAATTGTTGATAATACGGTTATTTCTAATAACCATATCATGAGAGCTACTGTGTGGGTCGATTCCATAGGCATGATTGTTGTATATTGTATTATTTTCTATTATCACATGCCCAACAGAATCAGAGTAAAACCCGTACCACAAATCATGTATTTTCGTATCTCTAATTACTGTATTATCTCCCCCATACATATTGATACCCTGTGTTCGTGAAGTATTGTATTTTGTTCCGTTATACCCCAGATATGCAATCTCTGAATTGGTTATACTTGAAGCACTCGCATTTTCTCTTATAATAATATGGGGTCTTGGAACGTTGCCATCAGCACTTTGAATTGCATAATAATTGCTTTTAGGATCCCATGATGTTATTTTCACTCCATTGACGTACAGTCTTCCAAATACTTCTATCCTGTAAGGTTTAATGGCTTTCTTATCATTAATGTTCTCTGGATCAGTATTATTGATTAGAATCTTATCCTTCATAATTCCTGTTATAGGAGCAATAACTTTCAGCCAAGTTACTCCATCTTCATGACTAAATGTTAATGTTGCTCCTCTTGTTATAATTAAAGACGAATTCAAAAGCCATATTCCATTTTTTGTATTGGAATCTCTTTTGATTATGCTCTCATTATTGATTGCTCGTTGGACCTCAGGCAACGTTGAGTCACAATAAACAGTTATCGCTTTTTTGCGCATATCATATTTTGAACAATCAACATCGATATTATTAGAAACAGAAGAAGCGTTATGTGCTTGAATCCCAAGTATTACAAATGATATACAAAGCGTTAATGATATTATATGAATAACGTGTCCTGACAAACTATAAGAATCCTTAACTCAAAGTAGAGTTAGTGCTATCCTGGATATAGCTCTCAATCGCGATTCTCTCCTGATAATGACTCAACAACAAATAACTATCAAAGCCAGAACTACTCTCTCTCAAATCCTGTGTACATATGATAAACAGGTTATACGCTTCATGTTACTCTTGTGAGAAATTGTAACGGTCTAATTCATTTTTACTTGGTCTCGTCTGAGTTTCGCTCCTTTGCTCATTTGTGAATCCAGAATCAGGACATATTTGAAAGGTAATATTGTTATACGTTAAATTAATCTGAGACAGGTCTCTGGTATCAAGAATCTTCTGAGTGTATCTTACCGGAGACAGACGACCATCATTTACGTCGAGGACCTGTGGCGAATGATATAATGGTTCAGTTTCATTTTGCATTCCATTAATGCAATTATTTGTAATGGCGTCTATTATCCTATTGTATGACTGTTCGGCTTCGTGTAAGAGAAATTTCTCATCCTCACTGTCTTCATACGGCCTTGGGTTTTGACTGAGGGATGACTGTCTTAATATTTGTTCCACTAACAAATGAGAAGGCATATTATAATACAAGGCCTGTAATTTTCCAGGATGTTTTCTTGATGATTCGAATAAAGAAGCAAGAGCTAATCTTAACAACCTTCTAGGATCTGATACAATACATTCAATTTCTTGATTAACCATCTGTTTGATTTTAGTACATGTTTCGTTATTAAGTTGAATAGAATTAATGATATTCTCTAGTCTTGCCTTTTCTATGTTTAAATTTTCAATCTCCCTTTTTTGTTGATTAATGGCATAATCGTTCTCTTCCATTGTTTTGCGATCTTTCTGTATAGAATCGGTGAACTGTTGAAAAGTCTTTGCTGCCTGCTTATTGCTAACTTCCAGTCTAGCTCGTTCACCTTCTGAATCTATGTTTTGACGTTCAAGTGTTATATTCCTTTTAAGAATTCTACTGACCTGTTGTGGAGTCAGACCTTCTGCTTTCGTCCTTCTATGCAGTTCTATAACTGACCAAATATCATTCCCTATTTCTTCATAAACCTGATTAAGTTGGTACAACATTTTAAGATTCCAGTATTCCCTGTAGTATTCTCTTACTTGATTTTCCCTTAGATTTAATGTAATGGCTACTTCAATTGGATTGCTGCCTTCCTCAAACATTTTGTAGGCCTGTGACGAGTTTGATAGAGACTGGTATTCACCTTTCTTATGTAGTATTGGTGCAATATCGCGTAGAGATACATGAGCTTCCTTCGCAATCTGAGCATAGTTCATTCCCTGTTTGTATAGGTCTACAACGAGCTTTTCTTTCTCTTTTCTTGTTAATCCTGTCGGCATCAAGTTTCTATATCTGGATTCTATATCCCAAAATTAGCTTTTTAGCTATTACCCCTGTTATCAGTCGTATTACCAACATTACCATGCATTACCCCCTTTTTTAGGCATTTTCATTGTTACCAAAATCGCGCTCAGATTGCACGGCTAAATACTGCCATATCCAACAGTCGATACTACCTTATTGAATTTTGAGTGGAGCCGACCTATTGGAAAAGTCAACCGGCAGAGGTCAAAGCAGGTATCATCAGACAAAATTTCCTTCACCCTATTAGCTGTTGAATACCACGGATTTTCAGTAGGTTATATTACAATTTGATCTGCTGTCAGAGGCGTTATTAGTCCATTTGGCTTTAAGTGATAGTATGATTGACATTCCAGGCTATGATAAACATTAACTTTAGAGATGTTGTCATCATTGTAGCTGTCTTATTATAACAGTTTTCATGATATTTTCATAACCTTGATAGCGACTCACGAAAGCACCTCTGAAAATTAGATATGACAATTATAATTCTAACTGAAGCTCCTGGTGTGGGGAAGACTACAATAGTAAGGGATGTGGCTCAGAAATTAAAGGAGGGAGGGGTAAGAGTAGGCGGTGTAGTCTCTAGAGAGATAAGAACGAATAATGTAAGAACAGGATTTGAGTTCATGGATCTTGCCACAAATGATAGAGATATTTTGGCTTCCATTACTGGGAATGGCCCAAGGGTTGGAAAATATTACGTTAACCTATCGGGATGTCGCTTTGCTGCTGAGCGGCTGATTAATGCACTAGTCACTTCAGAGGTCATCATTTGTGATGAGATTGGTCCCATGGAGCTTAAATCAAAAGAGTTAGTAGACGTCGTGAAGAATTTACTTAATACCGACAAGAAAGTAACTGTAGTTAGGCATCAGAAACTAGAACATCCGTTAGCCGATGAGTTTAGAAAAAAATCCAGTTCTTTGATCAGTATCAATCTGAGAAACAGAGAAGGGCTTATCGAAACATTCCTCGATAGATTATCAGCTTAAATCATACCTACAATACAATAATTACTGCTCACACTTGAAAAGTGAGATAGACCCTTTTTTTATGATTCAAGGGTCAATTCGCTTGTGAACTTCAACTATCATCAAGCAACTGGCAGATTTCCAATCATATGTAATAACCTGCCGTTTGGATACCTTATCAGCAATAGTTGAATCTCAAACTCATTTTGATATGATAGGAAGGTGCTGCAATGCTTAAATGACTTTTCATGATTATTTTATAATGGTCGGCTAAGGGGCATGCGTTATTATATCAAATGTAAGTTAAAATCTGATGACAGACTAAGGCTAGCCGATTCTCTTCGCTCAGGATCCTTGGCAAGAAACAAAATATTTTACGAAGGAATGCAAACAGCATTAAGAGAAGGAACGATAGATGAAAACGGTATTGTACATTTTATAGAGGTCTGCTATTGCTTAGAAGGCGGATTATATCCTATGGCTATGGAGATTCCTGTATTGAGGGAATATTTTGAGGATATAGTTGAGGTAAAAGATGCACGTTTGAGGGATCAATGTACAATGGAATGTGAATTCTGTGATTGTACCAGAAACATTAGATTACCTGGGAAGTCTGTTGCTAATGAATTGCAAATCGATAATGAATGGAAATCAGACGAATTTGTCGATATGGGCAGACTGCGATTAAACAGAAAGAAACAGAAGGAAGGAATTGAAGGATTAAGAAATATAGCCTACAGTAATCATGATGGCGGTGACCAGAAAAGGAATAGAGCTCCCATATTTGCAGGAGCGGCAATTTCAGGCCTGTTTGTGATTTTCTATGACAAAGGTGATCAAGATTATTTTAGGGTAAAAAATATTCCAGACACAATCGAAGCACGCAAGCTATTAGATACATTAGGATTAACTATCGGCGATACTGTTGATTCTATCAAAATGACAGCTAGAAGCTCTCTTGCACAAACTGACAAGCGTTCAAATGTTGTTTAGAATCATGCGTTATTGAAGGAGCATAAATTAATGGCCAAGTCGTGCAATTTCTAATTAGGTTAAGCAAAAGTAATCATCATTGAGCGTATTACCCTTTGTATTTGAAATTCCTAAAAATTAAATCAAGCTATCTCTGTACGAGGAGATCGCAATAAAAGAGGTAATATTATAATCCTAGCTTATACCATGTATTTGTAATCCTAGCATATTGTATGATTTATTTATGTTTGGAACGATTGTTTGTAATGATTTCAGAATTCCCAATCACATAATATGATTATCTAATATGGTATCAAATCACTTTTATATAAGTTGATTCTAGCCGCACTTCACCAAATGAGTATGCATAAGTCCTATACATATACTAAAATATAGGTTTAAACCTGTCCTGTTATTATTGGTAGGAACATGCGAAGTAGGAAGGTGAGGATCCAGTCTATCAAGTTTCTTTTCAAAGTTAATGATTGATCTCTCGAGATTCAATATTAGTTAATCTCTCCTCCATCGATT
>JAATVR010000408.1 GCA_014523665.1 Nitrososphaerales archaeon TH526 | reverse complement strand
TTTTTGCTGTACATTTAAAAATGGTTAGTATTTAACGCTCTCTAGGGGCTATCGTCTAGCTTGGTCTAGGATACCATCTTGGAATCAAGGTATATGCCTGGGGCGCTGGCGGTCGTGGGTTCGAATCCCACTGGCCCCATTGTGATATTAGTTCTCAAATAGGATTCACTAGGCAAAAAAAGTGAGACCAGATAGTTGCAAATCGAAAATCAACAGTCATTTGGAGGATCTGATGCATATTCGCTATTCCTGTATGCAGTAAGATCGCCAGTTACGAGAGATTACTACCTGAGACGGTTACGCATTTTCTTTAACTATGTGAAATTGCTTCCTACCGCGAATATGGAGGAAAGATGTAATTTATTTGCCACAAAAGGTATCAGGGATCCGAATTGGGCGTTCTACAGTATTATAAAATTTTTACAATTCGAGAGGGGGAGAGTTGAAGGGGAACAAATTACAGGAGCAACACTACGAAACTCCCTCAAGGCCATAAAATTATTCTGTGAGATGGCAGATGTTCCGGTTGCATGGAAGAAAATTACTCGTGGCCTACCAAAAAGCAGAAGATTCGCCGATGATCGCGCTCCTACCATAGAGGAGATCCAGAGAATATGTGACTATCCGGACAGACGAATAAAGGCTATAGTTTGCACAATGTCGTCCTCTGGAATTAGGCTTGGTGCATGGGATTATTTACGCTGGGGACACATAGAGCCAATTAAAAGAAATGGGAAAATTATAGCCGCTAAGATAGCGGTTTACGCCGGAGACGACGAAGAGTATATTTCATTCATAACCCCAGATGCATACTATAAGCTAGAAAAATGGATGGAGTATCGAAGAGATTCTGGTGAAAAGGTGGATGAAAATAGTTGGGTAATGAGACAGCTATGGAACACTAAAGAAGGCCACTATCATCACGGAAGAATAAAGGAAAGTACCAAGCTGAAATCATCGGGAATCAAACGATTGCTCGAGGATGCACTATGGACTCAGGGATTGAGAAAGAAATCCGGCTTGAAGAGAAACAGATACGAGTTTCAGACAAATCATGGTCTACGTAAATGGTTTAAGACTCGATGCGAACAATCTGGAATGAAATCAATTAATATAGAGATCCTAATGGGACATTCAATTGGTATTTCGGACAGTTATTATCGAATTACTGAAAGAGAACTTCTGGAAGATTACCTGAAAGCAGTAGACTTTCTCACCATCAATGAAGACAATTATCTTCTGCACCAGGCGACTGAACTGCCCGACAGAGTAGTCAAATTAGATCTGCAAAATCAACTTAGTACTGATGCGATTGCCAATCTTTCGGACCGGATTGTCAGGATGCAGGAGGAGATCGAGATTTTGAAAAAGAGGGGCAGAGGTTTGAATAACGAATAGCCCATAATAGGTAGAATAGTTCCTATGTATTTTCTATAAACTATAGATTATTTGATATTAATGACAGTATCAAATACACAATATAGAAAAATACAAGGCATTTTGGGAGACCAGTCTTTTTCCGTAGTTCTCCCGAAGTCCTACGCACAGAGTCTAGGAATTTCGAAAGGCGATTATGTAAAGGTTGGACTGGAAGGCAACAAAATAACTCTAGAAAAAGCAGAATGAATCCCGGATAAAAGAGGGGCGAAATGGCGTCCAGACGCGAAGTAATGTTATAAGACACACACATTAGGTCTGAAACTAGTCTGGTTGAATAAGGATTCCACAAAACAATCGATCAAAAGTGGACGCAGAACTAGTCGGGAAAAAAGAGATTCGGACTGGCTCCGCATGCGGCTGAACGATCTAGGTGTCATGAAGGGTAAGGGACATGATCTTGTGATCATGGTTTGGTGATATCTTCAATATTCAGGTAATGGGAGAAGAAGCTAAGACCGAATGACGGAGAATGTAGCTCAGAAGTGATCAATAGTACGAAGTTTACGTCGATCACGTAAAGATTCTATTATTTCAAGAGGAAATCTTGAAGGATGGAACGGTCCACAATGTTCTTTTTGTTTGGGTTTTGATTTTTCTAGTGTCTTGATCTCTTGGAAGATTTGCTTTCTGCGTACTTCATTTTGGTTTGGGTAAGATACTAAGTCTAACTCTTTCTTTAGCGCACCTAGTCTTAACTCATAATCTCTAATCTCATTCTTGTAGTTTGGATTGTAGCCATGGTAAACTCTAATAACTTCGGATTTTATTGATAGGAGTCCGTTTTCTAGAATTGTAGCTACATCCGAACCTTCGTCTATCATATTGTGATCACAGATATATTCATCATTGTTGGGATTGCTCTTATTCATGCAAAGTCCAGTGGTCAGTCTTTTCACATAATTTGCTCTATCGCGCTGCTTGTCTTCTTTTATTTCTTCCAATACTTAATTCAGGATCATTTTGAGCCGTCCTATCTAGGTAATCGAGGAGTTCAAAAAAATCTTTTAGCAGCCTCTGAACTGGAATGTTCTTAAGCTTCCTAGCTTGATTCCTAATTTCTCTCCTTGATTTTTTACCATGTGAGCCATCTAAATCCTCTAGCATTCGTCTTGTCTTTGCGATACCTTCGCTCTTCTCGTATTCGATAATAATTAACCATTCATATAGCGGATAGTCCCAGTTCTGCTTATCTATTGATTTAAAGTTTTTTATGGCGAATTTAAAACCGTCCATCATATGCGATATTTCTAGTTGAGAATAAACCGTAGAGAGAGGATATTTTTTCAAAATTCTACAGAAGAACAATATCGGCATGTTGCTTAAATGATACAGAGGGTCTCCCTCTTCTCTATATTGTTTAATCAACTTTACTGGATTCCATAACGCCTTTCCATTTTCATCGTATACGTTCCATTGACTATCACGCTTATCTTCAAGCTCGTAATGCTTTATGTCCTTTAGCATGCGCTGATGGACAATCTCAATTGTATTCTTTATCCTCTTTTTATCTTCTTCAGCAACAGAATCTGAATTCAAGATATTGATAGCAAATGCCAATGATTTCTTTATCACGTCAACCCGTGCTTCTGATATTATTTTGTTCTTCCATGAGAGCTGGATTGGTTTTAGATTCTCCCTCTTTTCTGATCTCAATCCTGGTTCCTTTCTTTGGCTAATGAGTTGTGTTTTTGTTCTTCTGTTTTCTGATATTTCTACCTGAAAATGACCATATTCTTTTCCACAGCCAGGACAGCGGCATCCTAGGGATGGTTGTTCATCTTGTCTTAGCAAAACTGTCTGATTTTTCCCGTACAATTGTTTCTAAGTACTCTTAAGAACCTTACTGTCATTATGTCAGAAGAATCACTGAAAACTATTGTACAAAAAAGGGTAGGCCGATGGCTCCTCTGCAACTGTGGTTATAAATGGCCATATTTTGGGAGGAGCGAACATTTTGCGAGCTGTCCTAAGTGTAGATCGACAGTAACGATGAATCCTAAAAAGAAGACAAACACTAGCAGAGGAGGTCAAATTTAGATGAAATCACCGTCCTCGACTAGTTTTCCAGTAAATAAAGAGAATGTGAACTATCCTAAAAAGATTACCCTAAGAGAATCCAAGATTACACCGAAATGGTCAACACCAATATGGACATCCACCAAACAGTCTATGTCTTATGTTACTGTCGGTGGTATAGAGTCTGATACATCATGGCAGGAACGAGATTGGCCTAAAGAAAGCAGTAGAGAAATGTTAGGCAATGCGTGGGATTCTGAACAAGACGACTATCCTAATGGGACTAAAGAAATCAGAAAAATTGCGCTAAACTTGAAAATAGATTCGATCCCAGATGACGAAGAGAAAAAGATTATAATTCGAATAAGGGTACGCAATTCAAATCCCGATAATATCTCCGTCTTTGAAAACATTCGACCCATTTTCGATTTCAAGCAATTTCACAGCACAAAACGAAATCAACACAGAATGGTTACTGGCGCTTTGGGTGATTTTCTTAAGAGAAGTCTAGGGATGGGGTATGCATCTTGGACTGCTAACTATAGTCGTGAGTTCTCGCTAACAGAGAAACAGTGGCCAGAACCGGTGATAATTAGACATAATGGGTGCGAAGATAAGGTTTTCATTCACGTAGAGTGGAATGAACAAGATTACTGGCCTGTATTCAGTGACCGCATAGAATATGATGCTCCTGACTTTACAGAAGTAGAAGTAGCATTACCTATAGAATCAACTGGAAATATTTACTGGAGAGAGAATGTTAGACGGGTTCTAAATCAAATAGAAGATTACTTCAAAAGAAATAAGATCGGCAAATCTAACACGGAGTTTACTTTTAGCGTTAAGGGATTTGATTAATATTGTGGAATACAAGCCTCTGGTGGTACAAGCCTGGTGAATTTCGACAGCTTATCAATGTGATTAGTGATAAATCAATCCTAGTATCAGAATCTCTTGCAAACTTTAGAGAAGTCAGTCAACTACCTCGTAAATTTAAACAAATGACTATCCAAGAAGTTTCAGTTAGTCTAGACGCAATTCTAGAATTACTGAATTCTAGGATTAATATGCCTGCTGAAACAAAATTCAAGCTAGGATGCAAGAAAGCATATCGTAGGAAGCAATTAATTGATACTCTTGCCGAAATCTATGAAATTGATGTAAATGAAGCAAAAGCAGAAGTGGTTCTTGGTTGCTATTCCGACCATATTCAGACATACCCCTATGCACTCGAAGTTGTAATTGCCCCAAGAAGTGATCTTGATGATTATCATGCGGGAGAGGTAGAAATCATTGATTCTGTTAATGATAATGCTTCTTCTGATGGAGGCGGCGCATATTTCTACGGTGGTTTCTACCACTGGAAAGACAAGAAGCGTAATAGATATACCCAAGATTATTCATACCTTTACGCGTCGAGCATTCAGGAAATCCTGTCTGAATGTGGATTTAATTCTAGTGATAGCTTTACAAAGAGAAAAAAACCATGTATTCTTTATATGAACCTGAGGTCACCCTGTATTGAATGGTTGGGTGCTAAGGGTAAAACTCAGATCAATACAAGACCATATAGTAAAGATATCTCAGAAACTGTTTCCAAATTAGCATATATGATGCCCTCGTATCATGGTGAAGGGCATGGAAGAACTTACACGCCAACACTAAAGGAGAAAAAAACTGCTATTGAGTATCTAGTCAACTTCCTTCATGAAAGAAAGGAGGTTATAGGTTCAAATCCCAATCTAATAGCTATAGATAGACTTACCCAATCTACAGTTTGGTATCGTATTCGGCCCGTCATGATGGTCGACTACGAAGAAGGAAGATTTAAACCCAAAAAGAGTTGGGGGGATACCAGAAGATATCTAACAAGTATAATTGATGATCTATGCCAGGGTGAATTGCTTTATCAGGGTGAGGAGATTTTCCCTGGACAAAGTGTCAGTAGAGAAGATCTTGGTATATTCGCAGCTGCCAAAGGTATGATGTTGTATAAAGGTGAATCCTATCCAGTTTCTATAGATAATATCAAAAAGATTGCTGACAAAGGAATTGCAGTATGGGCTGTCGAAAAGGAAGGAATACCAAATATAATAGCTCCTTTTACCGCAGAATATGGAATAGCATTAGTTACTTCTGGTGGTAGATTCACTAAGTATATCAAACAATTAATTGAAAAAGTAAAGGAAATAGGATCGGTACCACAAATTGTTGTAGACTATGACGCAGTAGGTGACGACATTGCTAGATCAACTTACACACCAACAGCCAAGATTGGTGTATATAGAGATATAGTACCTTGGTTACAGGCAAATGGATATCCAGACCTTACTGAAGATGATATTGAGGAAAGTTACACACCACCTAAAGGCATAGCGATATATGATGAGTATCTAAAAGACCATAGAATAGAATTAGATAGTATTATTGCCAAGACCAGTGGCGAAGCTCTTTTCAAATATCTTCTTTACAAATCGAAGCTACCAGAGTTTTCACCTGATGGTTTCAACATAAACAAGATTACAACAATCCCTGACAATACTGCATTCTATTCCAAAGTTGTTCAGGTAGCGCTCTTCAAATATGATAGAGCTAAGGATAGTGTTGTAAGAAAACTTAACAGTCTTATTGATGATCGACTGGACAAAGAAATTTCAGAGATAGAAAAGGAAAATGAAGCTGTTAGAGAGTTAAAACCAATTTCAGATAAGAACAAAGAAATCAAGGATCGATTAACTGAAAAAGTAACAGACGATGAAGAAATTGAAACAGAATCCAAGAACGCTGTAGATCTAATAAATGATTTAATATCAAAAATTGAATCAAATAACACAGACGGTATACATGTAGATTCACAAGACAAATCGATGAAAAAGGGCTAGGGGGTACCTCAGATGCATAGACGTAGTCCCAAACCTGGTTCAAGAAGATCATTCAAGAGGCTAAGACACGTAAGAAAATTAGTTGTCATGCAGACAATGAATCCTTTGCATATTCATTGTCTCAATCAGAATATCCAGATAAGGAGTCGTCTTCGTCTAGACAAAATAGACAGTAGCGATCATGAAAAAAGCATATCTCTACCCTCCCCTTCTGATTTTATTTTAACTACCATACCTAGTAGTTCTCTTAATAGCTGATGTAATGTTCTTCATTTAGGATATAAAATTGACACGAATTTATGATTCTGTTAACAATAATAAGAATCCATTAAACTTTGAAACTAGGAGGGTGCAAAGTAATGTGCGCTCACTTGTTACCGTCTTGCCGAAGCTATTTACTGATAAGCTTGGAATTTTGAGGGGTTATTTAATCAAGTTTCAGTATCATACTGCAGATAAAAAGAAGATTGTAATAGGGAAAGTTAATCTAAACGATACAAAGTAGGCATAACCACTTTTGCGACAAAGCCAATCGAAATAAATGTACTCGAGGTAAATTGACAATCACTAAACTGACACCAGAAGATCAGGCAGCCATATTATACTGGCCCGAAATTGCGGATATCCCTATTATAGATAAGGTTAATTCAAGAACTAAACAAGTATGGAATAAAGGCTGGTCACAAACAGATTTTGGTAAGGTTGACTTCAGAGCGAAGCTGGCTAACGGTGATTATGACAATGGTATTGCGATAGTAACAGGCAAGACTCTAACTGGTAAATTTGCCAAATATTTAGTAGTGATTGATTTTGATGGGGCAGATGCAATAGAAGAATGGTTTGACTTGGATAATACTTGGGAACAGGTATTAGAAACAGCTAAACGTACAAGAATAGAATGGCATCAGGATAAATCGAGACTTCACATGTTTCTGTTACTCGATAGACCCATCGCTAATAAAAAGATACACATCAAGAATTCACTCTTGGAGATCAGATGTGAAAACCAATTAGTATTCGTATCGCCAAGTATGCACAAAGAAGGTAATAGGTATGCTGCATTAGAAACAAGCGAGATTGTTATTCTAGGTGAAGAAAAGCTACTGGAGTTAGAAGCAAAGATTGAAACACTTTGTGATGGTTACATGTCTGATAGGAATAAACAAGCATATTCCAAATGGTTAGAGGATCCAGCCAACTACAACAAGTTAGGAGTAGGTCAAGGAAGGCATAATGGACTTGTGCATCTAGGAACTGCATACTTCTATAGATATCACGGAGAATGGCGTGGATTAGCAGATGACCAGCGGCGAGCGAAATTGTGGAAATGGAATACTAAATTGGCAGTACCAAAACCTGAAGCGGAATTTGATAGCATATGGAAATGGATAGTAGAGAAACACAGAAGAACAAGAGATGAACTCCATGAAAAATTTGAGGAACAACTGCGAAATGGACATGCTACACAGGAGTTTGACAAATCATTCACCTTGTCTCTATATCAAGAAAATATAAAGGCTTCACTTGATGGAAATTTGTGGACAGAAGTAGGTAAGAATCCTATCAAATGGATTGTGGCAGACTTCAAAATGAGAGTGATATACAAAGCGCACCAGTACGACTACGAAATTACTGTCAA
>JAATVR010000407.1 GCA_014523665.1 Nitrososphaerales archaeon TH526 | reverse complement strand
ATACAAGGTTTCTCCTACAAATGGCTTGCTATGTTTGGCAGGTTTCATGAGATTATTGAGCCCTCAATTCGTCTCCCTCTTCAGAAATAGAATTATAAACATTCATCCTTCATTGCTTCCCTCCTTTCCAGGGTTACACGCACAACGCCAAGCCATTGAATATGGAGTGAAGATAAGTGGCTGCACCGTCCATTTTGTTGATAAAGGATTGGACAGTGGTCCCATTATCATCCAAAAGAGCACTCCAGTTCTCCCAACTGACACCGAAGAAACTTTGTCGGATCGTATTCTGATGGATGAACATCTAATTTATCCAGAGGCAATAAAGATGATTACAGAAAATAGGGTTAAGATTTCGGGAAGGACGGTACTGATCAACGATTGATATCAATCTAGGGAAGCATGGATGTTTTATGCATTTGACATTGCACGAATATTTTCTAGACTCGCTGCATCATAAAAAGTGTTCGCGTGACAAAAAGTACAATAAAAAGATGTTCCGAGCTGATTAAAGGATTAAGTGCACATTGAGCTCTTTCATTAAGGATAGTAAGAAAATCTTGCGGAGCGAGATGTTAGCCAGGAGAAATAGTCTAACGGAACTAGAGATATACAATAAGAGTACGCAAATACAAGAAATATTTACAGCAAGCAGTTTCTTTGAAAAATCCAAAGTATTAGGAGTGTATTTAGCCCATGGCTCAGAGGTCAGGACCGAGATGATCATTGAAGCAGGCTTTAGAATTCGGAAAACTATAGCTGTGCCTCGGGTAATAGATTCAGCCTCAATGAGGTTTTATGAGATTGATGACATTAGTATAAATTCTCTTCTCGAAGGAAAATATGGCATTCCAGAACCGAAGAGAACTAAAAGAGACATCTCAGAAGCTATGGATCTGCTCATCGTCCCAGGGATCGCTTTTGATTTGCACGGTTACAGATTGGGTCACGGAATGGGATACTATGATAGGTTTCTTGAGAGCAAAGGACATTTGACAGTTATTGGCCTAGCATTCGATTTTCAGCTTACTAGGACACGGTTTTTACCCCATTCTAAGGACGACATAAAGATCGATAATATCGTAACTGAGACCGGCTTTCATTCTTTCCTATCTAGATTGAATAGGTCCCAATATCTTTTCTAAAGTATTGCCCATTTTCGCCCCATGTAATTTTATCAGCAACTTCATAAACCCGTTGCCTCGCTTCTCCCAAATTGGACGCGAGCGACGTCAAAGAAAGCACTCTTCCGCCATTTGTCGTTATACTTCCCTGTGAATCCTGTGTAGTCCCGGAGTGAAATATATTGATATCCTTCGAATATTCGTTTTTCAAACCATGTATAATTTGACCTTTATGGTACTCCGATGGGTAGCCCCTTGCAGCCATTACTACACAGATTGAAGTCTGGTCCTTCCATTGCATAGGTGGAAGCTCGTCCAATTTTGCAGATTCCGCAAATGAGAGATACTCCAACAGATCAGAGTCCATCCTTACCATCAACGATTGGGATTCAGGGTCACCCATCCTAGCATTGAATTCTAGCACGCTCGCTGTCCCTTTATTATCAATCATTAGTCCAGCATAGAGGAAGCCAGAAAATGGAACTGAGTGAGATTTCATTGTCGAGACTGTCCGATCTATGATATCATCAATGATTTGTTGTTCCAGATCTTGGCTGACATAGGGAACCGGGGAAAAACTGCCCATTCCCCCCGTATTAGGACCAATATCACCGTCGGCAATATTCTTGTAGTCTCTACACGTGGGAAATGTCTTGATACTAGAGCCATCTGAGAGAACTATAAGGGAAACCTCTTGTCCTCTAATTCTTTCCTCGATCACAATTCGGTCGCCAGCATCGCCAAAAATTCTCTTTACCATCAGTTCTTCAATAGCATTGATTGCGTCTCCCTGATTCTCGCACACAATCACCCCTTTTCCTCCTGCAATACCATCAGCCTTTATAACTAGGTCGTGGGATTGCATTAGCACGTAGTCTATTGCATCTTGGTGATCAGTGAATGATGCAAATTGCGGTGTTGGAATTCCGTTGGATCGTAAGAGTTCCTTCGCAAATGATTTGCTAGTTTCAATTTTAGCGGCTCTGGATGAAGGACCAAAAATCGCTAAATCTCGGGCCGAAAAGTAATCTACAATCCCCAAAGAGATCGGCGCTTCTGGTCCAACTACGGTAAAACAATCCTTGCTTCGTGCAAATGCAGCTAACTTCTCAAAATCATTAGGTTGAATCGGTACATTGTTTAGAGTACCGGCGTTGCCGGGAGCATAATAAACATTTTCGACGAGTTCACTTTGAGAAATTTTCCAGCCCAAGGCATGCTCTCTTCCTCCACCACCGACGATTAGGACATTCTTCCACTTTTGGTTCAATAAGTGTAGACAGAAATGCCAAGATGTATAAATAGTTGTGATACGCTATGCGGAACCTAAGTACTTTAGGACGTCTTCCTCCAAGAGCTTCAACTGTATTAAATATTTGCGATTCATTTTAGTTTAAATATTATGCTATGGACTATCAAGAGAAAGGGAGTTTAGAGTGAAAGACTACGACCATATCATAATATGGACCGATTATTTTAATCGCAATTTATCTCGAAGAAAGGGGAGGAAGATATCAAAGGATAAGGCTATCTTTGACCCATCTATTCAGGAATTAGTTGATGCCTCCAAAACTGCTGGTTTTGTGGTAAGCGCAGACAACACCAACGAAACAGCGAGGTTTCCAAGAAGGCCATATGTGAGATCAGGGTACGTAATGCTAGAGAAAAATGAGAATCCAAAAAAATCCAATATTTTACACACCCTGGCAGAAAGGATAACACAAAATCGAACAAAGCTGTCAAAAAGACGATAACTTATGTGCCAGAACGCCAAATGAAGTTGTGATTATGATTATTCAAGCCTTTGAAAAAGCGTATTGGGATCATATCTAAGGAATGTCATCAATAGCCGAAGCTGGAGAAGTCATTCATATTGCTAAGAGTGGTCGATTGATACTAAAGATTGGCAATGGTATTGAGTTGAAACCCGGTGAAAACCTATTTGATAATGCAGGTAAGAAGGTCGGAAGAGTAACTGAACTTATCGGCCCTGTAGCCGCTGCATATGCTTCAGTACTATTGGCAGATCTTCAGGTTAAGAGGAACTCAGGGAGTAAACTGTTTAGATTTTCGTCTCCTAGAAACGTGCCATCAAAGACTAGAAAGAAGGCACGATCGTTCAGGAGCAAGAGACGTAGATACAGCCGAACCTAAACCAAAGGGAGTCAATTACCCGTACCCACACATTAATGCTGTACCCATGGCTCAGTTTTCTGGTTGACTATCGCCCTTTGTGTAGTCGAGGGTGCGTTTTTCCATTTCGAACATATGGCCAGCAGCAACTTTAGGTCCTCAAAAATCTTCAGCGATAAATTGTTTTTGGAGTAATACTTTTGCCTAGACCAATGT
>JAATVR010000406.1 GCA_014523665.1 Nitrososphaerales archaeon TH526 | reverse complement strand
TAGTAATTTAGTCTATGAGACTGGCTATATCTAGGATTATTTGAATCTGATGATGTTCCAGTAATAAACTTGTTAAAATACCCTTCAGTTGGTAATCGCTGCGACTGCATTACCCGTCTGGAATTCAATTAGTATGGAATACTCTCCTTGGGAAAACAAGTTGCCATGGATCATGTATTGGGCTAAGGAACGGTAGTATCGACCAAAGGATTGATAGTAAATTGACAACGGGGTGTTGATTTCTCGTTGTTTTTGGCTATTGGAGTAGAGCCGGCTAAAGCACACCATTAGAAGACCACCACCACCGCAGAATGATTATGACGTCTTCAGAAAAGATAAACTTTTAGTTAAGGATAGGGTTGATGTAGTAGCTACTACTACTGCAGTGAGTACTGAGCTACTACTGTTGACCCCACATCAACCCTAAATGGTGGAAGTGCCCCTTATAGAAGCACTGCTCGGGTTAACTGCGAGCGATGATATATACACAATAATAAAGATAATCATTTTGAAAGGGGTAGCCGGGATTCTGAACATGTCTTGATTTAACACAACAAACTATACTTTCGATCCCTTACACGTTTTTATACCCTCGAAATATACTATTATCATGAGCAAATCTGATTCAATAAATGACAGTCTCGTTTCGCATATTCTCTACAGGGTACCCAAAAAGAATCATGATGCGATGTTGAAGCTCTGCAAAGAAGCCTACGATATGTTCAAGCAGCATGGTATTCTACATTATGATATTTTCCAGCTAAGCAATACCGATGTCTCAATGGATGGGTTTGATAATATTGCCAACACCGTTTCAGCTAATCAAGATGAGGAAGTATGGGTCGAATCAATCTACTATAAGGATCGCCAGCATATGAACGAAGTAATGTCAAAGATGGAAAAAGACGAAAGAATGGGCGAGTCGATGAAACAATCCATGGCACTACTGCCTGCAGGGGCTAAGTTTATCATGGGGGAGTTCGAACGTCTCGTCTTCTAGACGAGCAAAGAATGCCTATTAGAATAAGATTTAGATTAAACAATTGTTTTACACCAGTGTGTGGATCGTAAGAACGTTTTTAGCGACATGTGGGTTACAAACAAAAACAAAATATGTCCAAACCAGCCTCCACTTCACGACCATCCGATGAAGTCGCGATCCGTTCTTTATATCAACAGTTGATGGATGGCTGGAACAGAGGTAGTGGCGAAGCCTTCGCTGCCTCATTCGCAGAAGTCGGTGACCTTGTTGGTTTCGATGGCACGTACCTGAAAGGACGTCAAGAAATCATATCATTTCATCAGCAGCTCTTTGATACTTACGTCAAAGGCAGCCGCTTGGTTGGAAAGATCAGGAACGTACGATTTGTGACTCCTGATGTCGCCATAATACACACAATTGGAGGGACGATCATGGCAGGTCAGACCGACATAGAACCAGAACGAAATTCCGTACAAACCCTTGTTGCTACGAAAGACAGTAAAGGGGAGTGGTATCTGACTGCATTTCAAAATACAAGAGCTCAGTATTTTGGAAGACCTGAGCAGAGTCGAGCCTTGACCGAGGAATTACGGAGATTATTATAGCAAGAGTTTAACACTCCATCTGACTATCATTAATGTCTCTTAGTGGCACTAATATAAAAGACAATCAAGCAGTGCTTTTGGGCTCCATAGACGGTTCAGCTATTAGATATGAAGATTAACAAATCAGACGAGACACTAAAGGTAGGCTTTTCTACTCGTCTTCTCGCCGTTTAACTAAAGAAGTATGTTGTTCCTAATATTACGACTTATCTTTTTAATTATTCTAGAAGAAAACGCAGCATTGACAACATGGGCCTCTTTTCTTTACAAAATTTCTGCTTTCTTGCTAAATGGCAAGAGATTGCTAATACAGTACTTTGATTCTAGTCTGACATTGGCATAGATTTCTTATTCTAATAAAATCTTAACTCGTTCAAACCGACATCATCCTTCATACCCATAAAATAATTCATAATGTAGTCATGATCTTGTTCGGCATTCTTTTCTTCGAGAAATTAAGTGCTAAGTGTGCCTTGAGCTTGTTCTAATATCTTGGCGAAAGTTTTTCTGTCTGTTAGGGCATTGACCTGATCTTTCCTCTTTTGTATTTGAACTTCTGAATCATTCTTTCTTGCTTTCGCTAGTGCAATTACTTATTAGCAGGTCTTTCATAGGGACATTGAAACCTATTGACTATCAGACAAGGATATTGCACCCCATTCTTTCCTTGTTCTCCGTTATTCAAACCCTTGGCAATCAACCTATTAATCCCAATAAATATTGGATCGTCACCATCTTGACTCAATGTGCAGTGAAAACACTCTAGCTTACCATAATTTGGATTTTTTGCGTACTCTATATCAGCCCTAGAAAATCTGAATCCCATTTCTTCACATCTTTTTGTTTTTGCTCTCCATTCAAGCCGCGCCGTCATCCATTACTATGCCCGATTATTTTCAGGGTCTACGTAGGATTGAATTCGGTGAATGGTTACGATGGTTAATGACTAAACAAGATAAATTATTGTTACTCGTAAGCCAAATTCATGGTGACCGCGAAGAGATTAACTAGGAAATGTACAGGATGCCGCGATGGAATGATGGAGGGTGAACTTCAAGCCATTCCAAATGAAATGCCATTATCATCTTTCCAAAAAATAATACCTGCTGATTATATGCCGGAAATCATGAAAAAACATCGTTTCTACAAATTATTTATTTGTAACAACTGTGGTTATCTGAAAATATTTTTCAGTTAACTTTTCGATACAAAGATGAACTGTAAACAAAGCTTCGACAGTGAGATAATATTTTCACCATGAACTACAAATAGTACATTAAATACTAGATTAATTGGACTAATGAAAGATGAGTCAGATACTACAGCAGCAACGGATGAACCTGATGGGAGATGTGCGATTGGTGTTATCATGGAATATTATGAGTGGGATGGTAAACATAATTCTGATATGACAAAAAGTTTACAGGCCACCTACCATGCGCTGAAAAAAGCCAACATTTCAGATGATATTATTATCGAACCAAATGATTCTGGTGTGACTTTTGATGAAATCGCTGATTTTTTGGATCGATATCAGAATTGGTTAGCATCAAAACATAATGTGCCAGGTGGAATCCAGCATACTATTACACGATTCATATTACCACAATGCCTATTCAGGTTCTGAATTCTAATGAGTTACGGACAGAACACAAGAACACCGAGCGGCTTCTCAAAACCTGTAGAAACAGGCAAAGTGTACACAGTAGATATTACTGACACAGGTAGAGGTGGAGACGGTATTGCGAGAATAGAAGGTTTAGTAATTTTTGTAAAAAACGCCCAGGCAGGGGATAAAAACGTAAAGATTATGATAAAGGAGGTGGGTAGTAGATTTGCTACCGCTGAGTTAGCAGTAGGTTCAACAGATACGACTTA
>JAATVR010000405.1 GCA_014523665.1 Nitrososphaerales archaeon TH526 | reverse complement strand
TTCATCCAGCACTGATGGAGAACTATCTTTTCTGAATAATACGATGGCTGTCTATAAAGATATGATAGAAAGAGGACAAAATATTAGTACAATCGCATGGCGGTGGAAGTAGAACCAATAGGAGACTATCATAGCATATCTTTCCAAAAATATGTAGCAAACATTTAGACATCTAAGTATACTGAATGCAGATCACTGCTTAAATTTAAAAAACAGTAACAAATATTATTGATAGTCGGGAATTGATAGGAATCGATAAAGATATCGGTTTTGATTTAGATGAAAAAGAGATGAGAAGATATATAGAAGTGGTATTAAAAGAAGTCAAAAGAGATAACAAATCTTCTATACCTTGAGGCTCAGTTAATACAGTCATTGAGGTGGCTATCCTATTAAAGACGTAGAAAAATGACCTCAATTGGGACAATGACTAACCCTAGTAAATTCTAGTTACATTCCCATATATGCAGGCAGTAACAAAACTTATCGCAAGGCCCATGTTAAATATATTCTTTCCAGAGTTGTCTCATTTTGAGCAACCTTTAAGCGGTGAGGTTTGTGCAAGGAGCCAGCTGTGGCATAGAATGCTAGAAATACCTGATTCTCCTAACGGTTGGGGCATAGATGTATGGTTTCTAATAGAGATTGCTATGCTAGGATGTAATATCAGAGAGGTTTTCATGGGTACCAAGGATCACACGTCTTTTGAAGACTATAAAGAAGATATTTCAAAATTAAGCAAGATGGCCGAACAAGTAGAATTTACGATCATTAGAGAAGCCATCAAGTATGGAAGATTATACTTGCAAAATACTGTCAGTGTATAATTCTAGTAGCAGCAAAATGACCCTGTTAGCTAAAGATACTTGTACCTGTGATATTGTATTACAGAGGTGACGAATCTTGAGTTTCAGGTCTGACCCATAACTTTACCATTTTTGATAATTTTCGCTTCCTCCACATAACTCTTAAAATGCTCTGGAGTAGTTCCGTAAGATGTTCAGAAGAGAACTTGTATTATGGAGAAAAAGTGTGAGGGAAGGAAAAAGTAAATTTGATTCTAAGGAAGCAGTGGCTAGATTTCTTAAATCATATGCTGTGTTTATCTCAGATCATACATTAAAAGAAGACATATTCTTTGATACAGTCGAGCACAAGAAAAAAGTATCTGTAGAGGAAGAGGAGATAATAAGAAAATATTATGAAGTATGCAAGGATCGTAGTGGTGGTGAAGCGAGAATAGAGGAACTTTTGAGGTTACTGGAATATCTGGAATACATGCCTTGGATAAAAAAAGCTGACTGACTCGGGCTTTTGATACAAGTCTTCTTAGTAATTGAACATATTAATGACATAGATGCCAATAGATCCAGACTTTCCGAAGAACCATCAAATGATAGGTAGGCGTAAACATTCAGATGGTGAACACTATCATTTTGTATGTTGATTAGGAAGATCAGATGCTGAAACATCTACAAAGCCAGAAGTACAAGAAGCATAGAGCTCGTTCAAGATGAGATAAGCTTGCTTTTTCGAAGATAATCTATATCAGATAGATAATGATTCTATTACTTTAGCGAGATGAAATGAACGAGCAGCTGCTAACTTGTGCCAGTTGCGGTAATAAACAGTACGTTCACCTACAGTTAGTCGAGGTTTGTGATAAATGCGGTGCCAAGAATTGGACCACCTAATGGATAGCAACAAATGACTCTAAAAATTAAATCGTTGAAGGAACGAACGGAACCAGACGATGGTCTGAGAATCCTAATAGCCAGATATAGACCACGAGCTCTACCGAAACATAAAGAGAATTGGAATGAATGGTGGAAAGCTCTAGCTCCAAGTAAGGCCTTACATAAGGATTACATGAAAGATAAAATTATAGAATGGCCTGAATATAAGAGACGATTTCTAATTGAAATTGTAAACAATCTTGAAGCCTTAGAAAAGATTCGAGAGTTAAGACAGTTGAGTAAGAATAAAGATATTACTTTATTATGCCATTGCCATAATGTAGGCGACCGTTGTCATAGATACCTCATTAGAGATATGATTAAATCACAAACGGAAGCAGCATAGGAACTTTTTACTTTGAAGTTGTTAGTAGTATACAATCTAGGCAGCATTTCCAATTTCCTTCTGGCCCTGCTGATCAATGGCTTCTGAGCATTTATCTAATTTATTTTGGGATATCAAGGATTGTTCCATGCTACTCATGAAAAGGAATTCAAATCACCTGTGCCAATAGGCACAGTAACCCTCATGTCGATTGCAGGTAACATGCCAAGGGAGAGCTTGGATCTTGCCGAGGTTGAAATTCCTTCATCAACGAATAAACCAACCTCTAACTTTGGGGATAACCAACATGCAGATCAGACTAGACTAGAAAGCAGCCTCGTTAGAATCAACTGTCTATACTGCGAATCAAGATTTGATAACAAAAAGGATCTATCAAAGCATATTGATCGAATACATCTCGGGAGTGGATCACTAGAGGGTGACGTTCGACGATGGTAACAAACATTAATTTCAATACTATATGTGTGACATTAAAGGTCCTTCCTAGACATCTGTGACGAATAAGACTACTTAATGGCGGTATTACCTAACCTATAGTTCACCTATTCTCTCGTTAACAGCATCAATATTTCGTTCCAAGAATGCTCGGTATGCAAGGAATAGTTTCTCTTGATAATTCTTCTTGCTGTTACTTATTATATCGAGCAGGCAATTATTTCCATGTAACAAATCATTAATCTGATCTTCCATTGTCACCTTTTCTTCCAGCGACAAGCTAAGGGAATGTATAAGAGATCTGGCAGACTCAGCCGCTTCAATTGTTCGTGATGAGATTTCTTGGCTTTTCATGTTTTGATTCCGAGTTCTTTTACCTTTTTTTAGCTTGTTAACCATTTGCCAAGATATTATAGATGAAGTCGTGTTAATCCTTTTCTGTATGTATGCTATTTTTGGAGCATCAATATCCCTACGTTCGTAAGAATAATAAATCGAACTTTCCCAGTAATGCCTTACAAAACCAATTTGGTTCTAATTAATTGGGTAGAGGCATAACTTGACTTGATTGGTCTATCTATGTAATTGCGACAATGCTGAGGCCGGTCGCCAAGCTAGTTGCTAACTAACGTCTTCTAGCAGCTATCGTATGTGTTTGTTCTATATACCATCTTATATTGTCTTTAAACTTTGACCACCAATCAAGGAATGCATCACTACTTTCTGATTCAAATAGTAAGAATCCATTATATTCAGTTCCCCAAGCATGATTATATTCACCAGCGAGTTCTATTCCTGATGGTAAATTGTTCCTTAGATCATTCCACTCAGATTTAGCTTTAGCCGCTTCATCACTGTTCATACTCTTGAATCTATAAAAGACCAGAAATGTGGTTGCAGCCATAAATGAATATAATATCAGATATTATTATGCATTCTCATTGCAAATATAGAGAATCGAATCAATTCGTGGATAGCACGAAGAAAATGGATAAGTAAAGCTAGCTTTGCTCCGTCTATTGCGCGTATTGCACTATGTAAAGCTCCACTTCTAATGGCATTATCTAGAACAGTAGCGTTAACCAGTCGAATTTGTAGTGGTGGCCATTGCACTATCAAGGTTATTGACTATTTGAGGTTTAAGTACATCAGCTGCTACAACATAATTTGCAAT
>JAATVR010000404.1 GCA_014523665.1 Nitrososphaerales archaeon TH526 | reverse complement strand
CAGAGCTGCAGAGTTGTTCCATTTAAAACACCGACAACAGAGGAGGTTGCCCATGATTACCTTTGGAGAGTACATAAAGCGCTGCCTTCCAAAGGTGAGATTACAATTTTCAACCGTTCGCATTACGAAGATATTATAGAAGTACGTGTGCACAAAATAATTCCACGTTCAGTATGGTATCAGAGATACAGACAAATAAATGAATTCGAACAATATTTATCTGAAAATAATATCAAAATAATTAAATTATTTTTGCATATTAGTAAAGACGAACAAAACAAAAGATTAGAAGATAGATTGAAGGATCCTAAGAAACGTTGGAAGATTGATGAAAAGGATATTCAAAAAAGAAAATATTGGGATGAATATTTGAAGGCTCATGAGGACATCATAAATAAATGTAATGCATCATGGGCACCCTGGTATATTATCCCATCTAATATCAAGTGGTTTAGGAATATTGTTGTAGCGACAATCCTAGTTCACACCCTTGAAAGTATGAATCTCTCTTTCCCAAAACCCAAGGTAGATATTCCGAAAATGACCATTGAATAGCCATAATGAGGATGGCTTATTTAAGTGCCCCTTAGAGATTTGATTTACTATTCGCTATCTGGTTTTCAAGCTAAGAGCAAGTTAATCTAAACGACACTGCAAGAGAAACCGGTCCAAGCGTACTACTTGATGCTTTCTGCTGTTATTCTTCACCTCTCAAATTCACCCTTAGTCTTGCACTTCGAAGCTTGTTCTAGATATAGCGTTTTATCAATATGATATCACTGTTTCCTTCACATGCAACTAGTTAAGTATACTGTCAATAGTGAAGTAACACCAATCACTTAATCCGAATTATATAATTTATAACGACATTAGCAAATAGGCTCACTCTTTACTTCACTATCGCGAATTTGTGTATTTGTAGCTTCTACTTTTCTCGATTAGGTCCATTTGACTTTTACTAGTGAACTAACATGATTTATCGGTACACAGCATCACTTATTCATTTGAAAAGCGATATTCAAAATAACATTAAATATTAACGAACCTCATATCCTCCCTGGTTATGAGTACCGTTGATGGCAAGACAAGCAATTTGCATTTAAAGAAAGATAAACAACGAAAAAAAGAAGTCAGATGGCAGGGAGATAATAGCAACAAGGTTGAGATGATTAAGTACTTTTATCGATATTCAGATTATTCAATGCAGGCTATAGCTGAGCATCTGTCAATGCCAATTAGCAAAGTTCAAAAGATTGTTGACGAGTTAATTAAAAGTGACGCATTAGAGGCTTTCATAGAAGAGAGCACTATACGGGTTGAAAAAATAATGAGCGAGGACGTAATTTCGCTGGATTACTCTAAAACGGTAGTTGATGCAGCAGCCCTGATGGCACAAAACGAAGTTGGAAGCATAATTGTAACAAAGGAGAGTGGTAAAGATAATAATGGTAATCAAGTGAGAGGGAAACCTAATGTTGTCGGCAGGCCGTATGGTATAGTCACTGAGAGGGATATGGTACGAAGATTGGATCCAGTAGTTGTTGGTTCCGATTTTTATTTTCAGAATGCATTATTAGGTCATATCTGCTCTCATCCTCTAATTGCAGTCCACAGAGGTCTAACAGTATATGATGCGTCTGAAATAATGATTAAAAACAGAATACGCAAGCTGCCAATGCTCAATTCAAGAGGAGATAAAATAATTGGAATAGTTACAACCACAGACCTTGCCATGTTTCTTTCCCCATCAAAAAGAGCTGGACTTGTTTCCTCCTTACTGCAAGCTATGAGTAGGGGAAGAAGTAATGCAGCTAAAAAAAGGACAAAACAAAAATCGAAACCAATGGACACTTTAGATTCAGAACGGGATATAAGAACTCCGATAATTATTAAGATCCTTAAGTCATGTGTTGATGGTACTACCAAGCGTAAAATTCTTAAAGCAACATCTCTGACGCATGAACAATTAAGGAGAATAACTGCAGAATTGGTAGATAAGGAACTCCTGAGATATGTTGATGCGAATCGACTTTATATTACTACTGACAAAGGGCATCAATTTCTGAATCAAAATAGGAATGTGAAAGATGTGGATTAAATAAGTCAAATCGGCTGCGTATCTGTCATGACTACTTATTTTCTCGATTATGCACACTAATGTAAATTATGTTGTCAAGATTTATTAAAAAGACAAGGGCAGTTATATCAAGGGCTATAGGCGATATCATAATAATACAGCGTAAAGTGTTTCTTAATTTTCCATGATAGACTATAACAACAACAAATCTAGGAATTCGTTGTACTGTGCAATGATTTAGTACAATCGACAGGATTGTATTGTCATCCTTGTGTCCATGGTTTTTTCTAACCTTATCCGGTGTTCGGGGTGTGTATTAAGAGTATCCTTACTTAAGTGAAAGAGCAACTGTTCATCATCTTGCGCCCAAGAAAGTATTACGAAGTTATTAATTTACCTGAAGAAGCAGATGTCGAAACAGCTAAATCAGTATTTAATAATGGAATACTTGAAATAACATTTAACAAGAAGGATCAGTCAAAGCCTAAGGGAAGGGAAATAAAGATAGAATAACACAAAGTATCTTTAGTTTTAATTTTTCAATATTTCTATGTTATGGTGGTTATTCGAAGTCTATAATAAAGTAAACCTACGATCATATGCAGTTTTACATGATAGCCATAAATAATGCGAATTATACTTACTACCTGGTGTTAAGTTCAAGAGCGAGAAGGAAAAGAATACTCGAAGGTCTAAATGATATAGTCGGTCCAAACCTCAGAAGGGATAATGTTAGCATGTTAGACAAGTTATCGGAGATTTTCTATAGCGAGGTGGAATTATCCAAGGAATGTGCTTGCCGTAACGATCCCACCGGAGCAGAAGTTCACAAACTAATGGCGGAATGTTTGCATGACATGTCATCAACGTTTGAAGCAATAAGGGAATAAACTATTGCTGAAATCATGTTGATTAGTGACTTTATTACACCTACTTCTAGATTTACTTATTTTCGTCGTAAAAACTGGTCATCGTAGGACACCAGGTGCAAGTATTTCAATTTTAATGACAATTTATGATAAAATCTTTTTTATGGGAACACCTTATTTAATATCTGTTCTAATTCAGAATATCGCATAATAATTGGATCAGGTCGTTAGAAGGGATTTAATCCTTCAACTCATAGAGCTTCAAGATATTTTTGACCTAGAGCGAAGTGGGAATCAGCATCTTTTTGTAATCTATGCTTTCTGGACTTCGTACTTTCAAAGCTCGCTTGGAACAATGAAACTTCCGCTCTCATGAATGCCTTATAACTAATAAGGAAATTAAGAATCCTTTCTAAAGCGTGATCCTGGCTTCTTGATATATAAGTGCGTACAAAGTATAATTGGAGGTCTTTGTGCTTATGGTGCTCTAAATCCATGGAAAGATGAGCTACATCCTCCGCAACATCAGCGTACCTAAGAGAATCGTTAAACTCGACTCTGTCATATAGGTAATATCTTCTATTTTTAACAATGAAAATATTCTTTAAATATAGATCTCCATGAATATCTCGGATTTTCTTGTCTCTAATTCTGGTGAGAAAAAAATTTTCATTATTGTATATAAATTTAATTAGCGTGTCTCTAGCCCGTGATATT
>JAATVR010000034.1 GCA_014523665.1 Nitrososphaerales archaeon TH526 | reverse complement strand
CCTCTCCCATAACTAAAGTATTGAACTCGCCTTCTGCAAGAGAAGAAATCGCTCCAACCAACATTACTGAAATCGATGAAAGCGAATCGACCTCACCAGATCTTGACAATCAGACCGAAGTGATGACCAAGGATGAAGTCGTCAGGAATATAACTTCTGGTCCGGTGATAATCCCTCCTCGTGAGAGCCAAGAGTCATTCACGTCTCATCTTTCTACTGTTAATGATTCCGTGATAATACCTAATGCAACCAAGTCAGATTCTGCTTTGGACAATGCAACCTCACCCGCTGTGGTAATCCCTCATGATGAGAACGGGTCTTCTTTCAGCTATCTTGCACCTGTAAATAATCAGTCTTCCAGTCAGGACGATCAAATTTCGCAGGAAATCATCCAACAGCCAGAGTCAAGTAATGAAGAAAACGACGATATTCCTTTAATATTTCCCACTCCGTCTCCTCGTGTCGCATCCGACGGAGATAGAGGAAAATCTGTCCTTAACACCCATGTTCAGGATTCTACTCCCGTGATTAACTTATCCAATCGGACTGTTTCAGAACCGAACATTGGGAGTATCCAAACAAATGTAAAAATCCCTGAACCGTTTCAATCTAATTCCTCTGGATCTCCCGATGCACCCAACGACACTTCAAAGCAGTCTGGGAACCAATCACAAACTAGGGTTGCTACCAACTCTTCAGAGAAGGGAGCCGAGAATGGCACTTCTATAAAAACCATAGCTGGAGTTGATCAGATCGTAAACGAGGGAATGGAGGTTATTCTAAAAGGTGATTCTTCCTCTCCAATTAGTAGTCAAAACTTGTCATATGAATGGAGACAGGTAGGTGGAAATATCAACGTCACTTTAGGACACCAGAATGCAGAACAAATTAGCTTCCAGGCACCAGAGGTAGATAAGGATTCCAAATTGACTTTCAGATTCATCGCGTCTACTGATGGAGGCCAAGTCTCGTCCGATGAAGTGAACGTTATGATAAATGATATTCCACAAAACCTTGAGAACAATGAATGACTCTTCAAGGTCGGGCAATGAATATTAGCGACGACGACTACAACGACAACGAGTACAACTAATCCTATTTTGACAGCACTTCTGATATTCCGAAAAATCCAATTATGAAGCACTTCGTGTGTTCAATTCTGTTTAGAATCTCCGGTGGTCATCCGACTTACCGCAATATCAACGATTTCTGTATCGAAGGCGTTTCTTTATGTACCATTTTGAAAATTTCTCTATAGACTTGTGACGGTGAGAGTAGAATGACTTTCTATTCAGTAGGCTGAGCTCCCCGTACGTCTTAATGGTGTTTTCGGGCACAAAAATGGGATCAAAGCCCCAACCGCCATCAGTAGCCAATTTACTTATCATCCCGCGTGTCTTGCCAGAGAATATCTTGAATGTATGACCGTCACCATACGCAATCACTGAAAGGAAGTATGCTTTTCGATCTGCTCTATTCTGCATTAGTTTCAAGATTCCTTGGTTGCCTAGAGTTTTGTAAACAAATGATGAATATTGTCCTGGGAAACCCTTCAACGAACTTAAATAAAATCCGTCATCCTCAATAATGACTGGCTTTTGGAGATAGTCAAACGCATTGGTACATTTGGCTTCTGCTATTTGTTGTACAGATTCGGATTGGATTTCCTGGAGTGACATCTTGGCAAAATGGGATACTATCCCGTATTGACGTAATATTGGCTCAATCTCTAGGTACTTGTTGGAATTCGAACTTGCAAAATAGATATCCTTTATCTTCGTCTGTCCCAAATCGAGATACTACATGAGAATCAATTAGATGTCATTATTATTCCAATACCAACTTTCGAATGCTATGTTGGGTCAGCACTAATATGAACTTGCGATTCGTGAATATCTTCCTCTGCTCTCTATCTCGTCGACCTTTCGTAATACCTTTCTCCCTCTTTCATGGGGACTATATAATGAATAAGCGTCTGCGAAATTCGAGAAGGCTTGATCAAAAAGATCATAGTGTACACTGCTTAGGACCTCTTTGAGCATCCGTACCTCAGATGCCATGTCTTCCAATCTTTGAGAGTAAAAAGATAAACCAAAATCAATTATTGCGAGACCTGCTGAATTATTCCGTGGGTGAGTCTCCAGAATAAAATTAGAAGTAGTTACATCTCCATGGATTATGTTTTTGAAATGAAGTTTTGCAATACATTCTCCTAATTTTGATGCCAAGTCAACCGAAAAGACGGTCTTCAAATTTACACCTTCGATGTACTCCATAATTATTTCATTGCCTTGTGCATCAAAGAAGTACAGGTACGGAGATCTAACCCCTGCCTCTTTGGCCTTTGAGAGCATTAGTGCCTCGCGAATCGTCCTTCTATGCCTAAGCTCCCTGTCTAGGACAGGATGCCGATAAGTCCTCTCAGTTCTCAATTTTGATAGTGCCTGCTTGTCATACCAATTGACTAGAAAAAGATCTGCCTCAGAACCTTTCTTGAGTAAGATCGGGGGTCTGTTCGACAACAGTATTATAAATCGGAGCAATGTCATAAAAGTGTGAGCGGAGCTGAGCCTAGACCAGGAGAAAAACTGATCATGCAAGAAGATTGTGCAGAGGATAAATTGAAAAATGGGATATTGACATTGACAAACCAACGACTAATCTTCGAAAAGACAGAAGGGAGGATGACGACCTTAAGCAAGAAGACAGAGGAAGTACTCCTTGACATCCCACTGGAAAAGATTTCAGCATCAAAGTCAGAGGGCTTTATCATCGCAAAGGTCGTAGTAGAATTAAGTGATCGGTCTTACAAATTCGGCGTACTAAATACAGGTCATTGGGCCAAAGAAATAATGAACCAAGTTAACGAAGCCAAACATAGTTAATTTGTGCTGACTATCTCCATGTTACATTCACAGAATCTAAGCGCCAAGCTTGATCGATAAACCCATTTTCTGGGGCAACACTTAGTTTCGAATGCAGATAGTCGACAAGACTTGTTAATGCAATTTGGACGCCGTTGTCTCCCGCATAACGGATTGGACAGATATACAGCTTGCTGCTATGTCTTGTGCAAACATGATTTAACATGTCTGCCAGACGTCTATTTGCAGCCACACCTCCGACGACCATCACCTCTTTTTTGTTCGTAAATGAAATGGCTCTCTCTGTGGCCTCAGCTAAAATCGCAAATGCCGTTTCTTGTAGCGTGTAGCACGTATTGCCAATATCAAATTTCCCGCACTTGATACGTTTTATTACTGCTGTAAGCAAACCACTGAATGAAACGTCGTTTCCTTTGATCGTGTATGGTACCCATGAGAACTCTTTTCTAGAATCACTTGCCAACCTTTCAATCATCGATCCGCATGGCGATGAAAAACCCAATGACCTGCCAAATTGATCAAATAGCTGACCTATAGTAATGTCTAAAGTTTCTCCAAATATTCTCCATCTTTTATCAAAATACAAAAGTATCATCGTGTGTCCCCCAGAGACGAGAATGACCAAAGGATCCTTGGCGCCTGTTATGCGGGCCCCCAGTTCAATGTGGGCTAGTGCATGATTCACAGGCACCAAGGGTTTTCTATAATACGTAGACAAGAGCCGAGCTAGAACAGCGCCTATCCTTAGACATGGTCCCAGTCCAGGACCTGCGGAGTAACCTATGATATCTATCCGATCCATCTTAAGGGATGAAAGTGCGATTGCTTCCTTCAAGATTCTGTGGCATACATTCGCATGATGTCTAGATGCCTCTCTTGGGTGTATCCCAGAACCTTCTGGAGGCCTATAAGATGACCTTAAATCTGACAAAATCCTAAATGATCCATTCCTCTCCTCTTTCATTTCTGCAACAGCACAGCCGAAAGTGTGAGCTGTACTTTCTATCCCCAAAGCAAACAAAGTGAGCCCCTAATCCCTATCTTCTACTAGCAGCCGAAACTATTTTGATCACGTCTCTGTCCCTTAATTTGTAATCTGCTCCTACTCTCTGCTTAGATCTCACATCGATAGCGTAGAGGAAGCCTTTGCCTAATTGTTCATGCACCTTTCCGGCTAGAATCTTCGCAGTAGTATCTTTTGGTAACAGATAAGCGTCAGGGAGTACATTTCCCTTCTTGTCAATTAGTCTGTTTTCATCTTCAACAGGATAGACAACGATCATCCCAAGCAGTCCGAAACATACCCTATTCAAAATCTGCTGGACGCCCGTGGAACCGAATTTAGTGAGAACTGCCCGAACTTTCTCCAGTGCTTTCTTTTGGTCTTCCCGAAGTAATGCTTTTGGATTGATCTCAAACGAACTGTCTCCGGGAAGGTATCGTATCATCCCATTTTTTGATCCAAGTCTTAGCATAGCTTCGGCCTCGGAGATGCAGGGGATGACTTCGCTGTCGAGGCTCGCAAGTCTTAGTAGGTTCGATTCGGCAATTACGGAATCGGCCTTGTTAGCAGCAACTATCATCGGTTTTGTTGATTTCCTTAACGTTCTACAGAACAACAATAAATCGGAGGGAGACCAGGAAGATAACTTCTTTCCATCAAGTCCTGCTTCGTCTAACGATGTAATTATCTGGCTTTCATTTACTGAAAAACCTGAAAGTTGTTTTAATAATATCTTTGATATCTTATCTGAGGTACCCTGCAAATCTCGCGAGGCCTTTTCTAGGTTCTTTTTCAAATTTGTAACTAACCACATATCAAATTCCTCTAAAACAAATTCTACATCCTGCACTGGATCTCCTGTCCCTGGGCTAACTGCGCGTCCTTCTAAATCAGTACTTCCGGCGGCGTCGACGACATGTACCAGCGCATCGGCTTCTCTTGCAGTATCTAAAAATTGGTTTCCTAGCCCTCTGCCATTGTGAGCGCCTGGAACGAGCCCAGCTATATCTAGAATTCTGATAGGGATATATCTGCTACCATTTATACATAATGAATGCGACGGATTGTCCTGGACTTGGAACTCTCTGCACACGCACTTCGTCCTGACGTGTGCAATACCAATATTCGGTTCAACCGTTGTGAATGGAAAGTTAGCAGTTTGAACTCCTAGACTTGTAGCGGCATTGAAGAACGTCGATTTCCCTACATTTGATTTTCCGATAATCCCGATTAGCAATTATGTCCAGATGTTAAGGTATTATTATATATAGACATACTTCACATTCTAGTAATTACGAGCTGTCTATGTACTGACTTATCTTGTTTGTAGTTCTGGCACTAACCTTAAATAGCTACTCAGATTTTATGAAGCATTTTAGGGAGAGAATCTGATTTGGCCGGAATTGTCGCAGTTTCAGACGCTGAAACTACAAGAGCAAAAAATGTTGTCTACATTCTGGCCCACTGTATGCGAATGCTCCAGCACCGAGGCAAGGCTTATTGGAAAATAATGGTTGGTAAGAATATTGCCGAGGGTGATGGTCCTTTGCCTTACGAAGAAAAGATTTTCAGAATTGTAAGTGAGAGTAACCTCACAGGATTAGATGGGATTGGATTTCTGTCTAAGAGGCGACCAGAGTTAGGTGGCTTTAGACACAGTCAAATTGCCTTGGACGGATTCTTGGTGGATACCGAAAAACTCTACCTACACCCTATGATAGGCGGGGCAAGAGACAGCGATCCATTGTATCAAATATATTGCATTTTTGAGAAACTTCTGACTAAAAATCGTGATCCTCCGAAGGCCGCCGACTTTTTAGATCGACATCTGAGAGGGAATATGCTTGTACGGGTAGATGGCAACATTTACGCATATAGAAATAGCACGGGGTTCAAACCACTAGTATTAGGAAGTAACAAGAAAAAGACCTTGCATGTGATTGCGTCAGAAAATTCCTTGCGGATTTCGTTGATAGATCTCACATTTAGGGACGTGGCTCCGGGGGAGCTTTTAGAGTTGGACAGAAGCTCTGGCCCAGTCACATTGACAAAACAGACATCACCAAATATGGTGGTAGATCCTTTCGAATTTATCAGAGAATCGAATGTGGCATCCATCGTAAACGGCAAGAGTATTTATGAAATAAGGAAAAATATCGGAAGAGAGCAATCGAAATTTCTTTCTGGGAGCTTCCAGATCGAATCTGCATTTGCTGAACCCGATTACACGAGGCCGATGGGCTTAGGCTTTAGCTTGGAGTATCAAAAAAATCATAAAACGTTTGAAATAGGCGAGGGTGTCATAAAGGATCGGTATGATGATTCGGATCACATGATCGATTTTTCAGAGGAGGTTAGCAAATACAAACTATTAACGACAAGCAAATCTTTGAAATTTGTTGTGGAGGATTTGGTCTCTGATAAGAACATAGGAACAATCCAGGGTACCATTCAGACCGGTGCTACCGTCAAGGAAACAATTCATTATCTGAAGAAATCTGGAGCAAAGCAGGTTGTCGTCATTGTTAGCTATCCACCAACAATTGATGGTAGACAGGTTGGACTTTACACACAAAACCGAGATCTTGTGGCGAACAAGTATGTTGGAAAAGTATCATTCATCGACGAAATCAATGCCCTGATAAGTAATGAAATAGGTGCTGATAGAGTATATTACAATTCTCCCACTTCACTGGCTAAGGGGATAGGCATAGCCGAAGGAAACCTATGGTTTCCCGAATGGATAAGATTCTTGGAGTATCAGTGATCGGTCTGGATATCAAAACAGACGTAGAAAGGTCCAGAATATCAAATGCACCATTAGACAAAGTGGTCCTGTTCGATGGAATTTCATTGTTAGTCGACAGCGTGCCCATCGAAAAAGTTGAACTCAGACACTACCGGGAAAGATTCGACATGGATAAGGGACATTATTCGCTCATAACGGTTTACCTAAAATCAAGCAAAGGAGAAATAGAACTTAAATTTGATGAAGGGTTTAAAGGAAATGATCCGCTGTTAGAGATTTCCCAGATTCTAAAGAGATACGTTGGTCTTGAATCCTTAATAAATCGAGCTCTCATCGCCTTCCAGGAAACGTAGGGATTGCAGTTGTACCTCCTTCAATTTCAATTGATACGTTGTAGTGTTGCTTGATGCAAAGATCAATTAATATTCCTACTTAAAATCCTCACGAACGGATTTTGTATAATCACGAATATCTTTAACATTGGCTACTATTCCTGCAACATCGGCATTTGGCTCCGCATTTCCAATAGTATGCAAAAGCTGTCTTATTTCTAATACCGTGGAACTAATTTCTGAGATCAAATTTCTTGATACTGAGACCAATTCTTTGGTACCCCCTTCGTTGTTAAGAGTATCTAGTGCAAGTCTGCAAGCTTTTATGGTACTCGAGATTTCATCCATCATGCCTGAATTCTGAGTGTCAGTTCGCAGGCTCTCTATTTTCGAAGAAATCCTTTCAATCGACTCTAAAGTAAGCCTGAAATTCTCAATATTTTTGACCATAGAAGGGTCCTTGAAGGATTCGACAATCTCCTTTACAGTGGCCGTGATATCCTTCACCCTATTCAAAGATTCATGTACTTCTGGATTCTTGAGATCTCGAATTATCTGTATCGCATTGGAGGAAGTCTCTCGAATGTCATTTAATTTCCCACCCATAATTGTAATACATTCACTTAGTTAATAAAACTAAACAAATGCGAACTAATTATGGCAAAATGGGAGTGTAAAGAAATGCTAAGTTGCACTAGTATGGTGCCTTGCTATGAATAGTGAACTCGCACTTAAGTGCAGTCCATATCGCTCATCAGAAATATCAAATGACGAACTAATGTTATACGAAGTCCCTTTGAGTGAGTTGCAAGAGATTAGACAGTATCAACCAAGCGTTTATACCAGTACCGTGATATCAAACCTTTATTCGTTAGAATCGGTAGAAGAAAACATTTACATTAATCTAAAAAAAAACAATACCATAATACTCAGTCGCGCCTCTTTTATTCTAGATGATGGCGTAAGCCAATGATGAAGCATAGGAATAGGTTAGAAATTATTGCGCTCATTCTCCAGAACGCGTCAGATGAAAGTGGTGCATCTCAAAAAAAGATCATGTACCGGTCTTTTTTATCATATCACCATCTTAAAGATTATCTGACTCTTTTATTGGTCAATGGCCTGATCGAATTTTTGGATAATCAAAGAAAATATAAGATTACAGTTAAAGGCGAGAGATTCTTACAAATATACAATGGCCTAAATGAAGTAGTGGAGTTAACAAGTACGATAACTTCGAGATGAAATTAAATGGTACGTCAGCTCATGCCACGCTAGTAGCACTATTTCCTACATCTCTTCTCTTTTTCCAATCAGATTTGAACGTGAGAACACCCTTTCTACATCTTCTGCCTTCATTAGGCCTTCCTCTACTACTATGTCCTTTACATTCCTGTTTGTTTCCAATGCTTTCTTGTAAATTTCAGATGCCTTTACATAGCCAATGTATGGGTTTAGAACTGTCACGAGCACAGGGCTTCTATAGACATACCTAGAAAGCTTATCTACATTTGCTTGGATGCCCTCGATCAGATTGGCTGAAAATACCGGTAGAAAGTTCCTAAGCATATCCATGGAATCTAGAATCCATTTTAGCATCCCGGGGAGCATCACATTCAACTCAAATTGACCTGCTTGTGATGCCATCGTTACTGCTAAATCATTTCCAATGATGTTAAAGCAAATCATGTTGAGACATTCGGCCAACGACGGGTTGATTTTGCCTGGCATTATAGAGGAGCCTGCATGCACTACTGGGATGACTATTTCGGCGAGTCCAGCAGTAGGCCCGGACGCCATAAGCCTGACATCATTCGCTAGCTTGATTAGTTCAACTGCGAGGTTTCTAATTGACGAGGAATAACATGTGACGTCGAATCGACTCTGGAGCGCGAAGTAAAGGTTTTCTGATGATTTTATGTTTAGCTGTGATATGTCTTTAAGATGACGGATTGATATTTCCTGGTACCCAGGAGGTGAATTAGCACCACTACCCACAGCAGTACCTCCTAAGGCCACGGCATACAGGTTTTCAGATGCTTGTACTATCTTCTGCCTTGCAATTCTAATTGAAGTATGATATGCGCTAAATTCATCCCCTAGCGTAATAGGAAGTGCATCCATCAGGTGCGTTCTCCCGATTTTCATGGTATCTCTAAATTCTATGCTTTTGTTTTTCAAAGATTTGATTAACTGATCAATGGCCTGTAAGAAATTCTTCAAACCAAGCAATATCGACAGATGCATCGCAGTGGGGAATGTATCGTTACTTGATTGAGACATGTTTACATGATCGTTGGGGCTGATTATCTCATACTTTCCTTTCTCCTCGCCAACCGTTTCTAGTGCAATATTAGCGATTACCTCGTTGATATTCATGTTGAGGGCTGTTCCCGCACCTGAATTAATTGGTTCTATGATAATCTGATCGAAGAACTCACCTGATAGCAATTTATCGCAAGCCTTTACAATTGCGCTGGAAACTTCCACTGGAAGAGATCCTAGTTCGCAATTGGACAGAGCAGCACACTTTTTGATCATCGCGTATGCCCTAATCAAATCAGGGTGGGATCTTTGCCCAGTAATATTATATTGATTACTGGCCCTTACGGTAAACGGACCATAGTACGCATCATAAGGAACCTTAATCTCTCCTTGAGAGTCCTTGTCAATTCGAAAGCTAGACATGGATCTCTATTGACTACCATGGTAGCATGTTAATAAATCCATCGAAGCGGTCAGCAAAACCCTACACAGTCGTGCAATGCCGCAGGGGGTCGCTTCTCTGCGAAAAGGTATACGGTGCCTGTTAAGCCGTCGTACTATGAATTTCGAACCATCATTCCTGACAATCAATGTACTTTATAGTGGGTAAATTTATCCACGTGGAAAAAGTCACTATCACTAATTTCGATCAGAAACAGGAACGTCTATGCCACGAGAAGAATAGCCAAAACTCTGCGATTTTTTCTAATTTCGATTCAAGTAGCAGGTGGGAAGATTATCAGCTTTTTTGTTGTTGCTTGGCAACTACAATAAGCTTTTGGATATTTATTTTGCTGGGTGTGTTGATGGTCTAATGAGCGCTTTCACATCGCAAGAGGTGAGCAGGAAACTTGCTGATTTTGGGATAATGGTGAAATACATTCCGTTTCTCCAGGATCATGGATTTTCGGAATTTGGAAAGGGCCAATTGATAGGTAAGATGGAATTACTCAAAGAAGGTCTTTCTCATCCTGAGACGAATCGTTTAGGGGAACAATGTGATTCTCAAATTAGCTTCAGCCAAGTAGATCCAAACTCCATTCATGATTATGAGGACTTTTCTGTAAGCACCTCAGGTTCGTCGTCTATCGAACCTCCTCCCAATTTGGAGAGCCGGAACAACAAGAAGCGGATTTCTAATGATGGAGACAGGAATTCGATGGGTATTAAGGTAACTGAGAGAAGCGAAGCAAATAGTGTCCTTAATCGCAATAGGGAAGGAAAGTATATCCCTGAAAATAACAGATGGGATTTCAAGAACGACGATGAAGCATCTTGGATAACGCGAATTAGAAAATTAGCTGATATCTAGCCCTGATATTTGTGTCCGTATGAATCTGTTCATAAAGATGAAAGCGACAACAATGCTAACGCCTGTGAATCATCATGCTCTAAAGAAAGAAGCAAGTAGGTCAGGCTATCTTGAGAGGGCAAGAATTTCGACTCAACTTGTAGCAGCAGGTCTAATTTCTACAATAGTTTTAGGTCCTTAGTTATTTTATCGATAAGTGCGGACGGGGCAGGCCCGATTCCTAGACAAGTGATGGTCCCTTCGGGGATTTGGGTTAGTCCCCTGTCTTGTACCTGAACTACAGGAAGACCTGAAGTTTGTGCCTTCCGCTTGATATTGTGTAAATCTTCGAGAGAATGAACTTTGACAACGATTTTAGCCTGACCGGAGTTAAACCAGTTCATAAACCATGAAGGATTACTTGTCAGTACTTGCTCTGCTCCCGACACCGCTGCGTGAGCAACTTGGGCAGATAGCTTTCCGATACCCATTCGAAGCTCCTTCCTTACTACGATCACCTGTTTAAATTCCAATTATCCTTGAAACCTAAGCTTAATTAATAAATCGAGTTATTTATTTCCAATACGAGGTAATGAACAGAACCAAGTACGATGTAGTGGTAGCAGGTGGTAGTATTTCTGGATTGTTGACGGCTCGGGAAATAGGTTCAAAGTCGTCGATTTCAGTTAAGGTTTTGGAAGCTGACCACGAAATTGGTACACCGGAACATTGCGGAGGGTTAGTGAGCCTCAGCGGGTTGAGAAAGCTGGGTATAGTCCCGTCATCTAGAACATTTAGGAACCATATTACACGAGCAAAAATATGTTCGAAATCTTCTTCCTTTGTGGTTGATGCTAAAGTCCAGGATGTGGTAGCCGTCGATAGGAGAGAATTAGATAAACAACTTGCCTTTCAAGCTCAGGAAGTTGGAGTTGAGGTAACTACGATGTGTCCGGTGAAGTCAGTCTCGGCGTGTCATGAACTAGGTGTAAACAATTCTCACAAAGTCGAAAATGGATACAGTTACGCTGTGAGCACAGTAGAAGGAACGGTTTATTGCAAGTATTTTGTGGATGCCAGGGGCTTGTCGTCGCTAATACGAAGACATAGAACTGGGATATTGCCATCAGCACAGTACGAGGTGTTCGCACCATGGATAGATCCCGATACTGTTGAGCTGTATTTTGATGCAGATAAGTATCCAGGTTTTTTCGCTTGGATAATTCCACTAGGAGAGGATAGGGCTAAAATAGGCGTAGCAGGTAGAGACATCAACATAGTAAATTCCATTAATTCATTTCTCGAATCAAAGAATTCGTCATATACTATATCAAGAAAGATATTTGCCCCAATTTATGTTTCGGGTCCAATAGGGGATTTTATCGAAGGAAATAGGTCCTTGATCGTCGGAGATGCTGCTGGCCAAACTAAACCAACAACCGCTGGAGGGATACTAAGTTCAGGAATGGGAGGTGTGCTAGCTGGCCGGGCAATCATTAAGGCGATCGAGCAAGAGGACGACTCATTTCTTGGCAATTATCCTAACGAATGGCACTCGATATTTGGATTCGAATTCAAAAAGTTGATACTGGCTAGGAAGATATTCGAACATTTAGACAACAAGGCCTTAGATGGACTATTTTCCACGGTCTCCCAACCAACATTATCACGAATCTCTCAGAATGGAGAATTCGATTTCCATTCGGCTCCCCTTTCGTTAATTCTGAACGCAAGATTTACCTCTAGGTTAGTGAAGGGTCTCCTGGAAGGCAGTTTAAAAAGGGCCAAGTGAGCAAGATATAAATCCCGTGGTGAAACCATACTAGGAGATATCAATGCCAACTTCGTTACAGTTGCCCGTATGCACCTCATGTGGTCGTCCAATAATGCCAAATGATGAATGCGTTAAATTTTATTGTCCAAGTTGCGGTTATGTACTGGTTTGGAGATGTGAAAGTTGTAGAGAATTCGCTAGGATGTATAAGTGCGTAGGATGCGGATTCGAAGGACCTTGAATAAAAATGTCGAAACTAGTTGTCCGTGTTAAGATTCTGCCCTTCGATGCAGAAACAAATCTAGACGAAGTTTCTAAATCCCTCTCAAAGACGGTTCCATCAGGGATGGAATTGAATGCTGTTTCCAAAGAGCCAATGGCCTTTGGATTGTATTCACTATTAACTGATTTCATATTGGATGATAGCGAAGGTCAAATGGACAAACTGGAGGATTTTCTTGGGAAAACTCAAGGCGTTGGACAGTTTGAAGTTGTGACCATGAGCAGAAGATCAGTACAGATAAAGTAAATATTGCACTAAATATTTTACATCTGGGAACTTCATGATTATAGGGAACTCTTCGGGCATAATCGAAAAATTTCTGAACTCAGTTCTGAGTTAGAGCTCACTGAAATGTAAATACAACAAGTTACGAAGCAAAGGACAATCCTAAATTCGTCCTCAAGGATTAAAGGTAGTAGAGTTTGAGCGTGATTTTTCGATATCCCGTCAATAGGTGGCCCTTTTGTTGAGAGGACGAAGAAATCCAAAATATCCATTTTGTAAATAGCCTTGGCCCAAATAGCTGAGCCCGTGTGACAATTTTGAAGCAAGTACATAGAATGAGGTATGTGCAAAATATGAAAATGACTCTCAGATTCGAGATTTTGCAGATGAAGAGTATTAATCAAAACCTTACGTAGAAGAGAGCATCTAAAGCAATGCCGACAAATATAACAACTAAATAAGGTGCAGTAACCTTGTAGGCCTTCCAAGCAAATTCTGGGGTTGGTTCTTTCGACAATCTATAATGGTAAACCAACATCAGCGAACCAGCGATAGCTGCTATAACTGTATATAAAACTCCTAGCCCAAAGAAATAGAGAGACAACGAGTACGGGAGTAACAGTGCTGTATTGTAAAAAATATATGTTGCAGTTTTTTGGTTTCCGACCAACACAGGAAGCATCGGAACGTTTGCTGTACCATATTCTTCCCGAGCTTTGATAGCCAAACACCAAAAGTGCGCGGGTGTCCATAAGAATACTAATAATCCTACCAGAAATCCCAATAGGTCTATAGAGCCTGTTGCAGCAGACCATCCTGCCATTGAAGCAGCGCTTCCTGCAAAACCACCAATCACTATATTCGATGGATTATTCCTCTTGAGCCAAATTGTGTATACAACCACATAGATGAATATCCCTAAAGCGATCATGGCGGCTGACACCAAATTTAATGTCAAAACCGCGATAGAGACCGAAACCACACAAAGGAGAAGCCCGAAAAATAGCACCCTCTGCGGAAGCAACTTGCCTGAAGGGATCGGTCTTTTTGATGTTCGTGGCATGACTTTGTCAATATCTCTGTCGTAATAGTGGTTCAAAGCACTAGAGCCCGCCGATGCCAAGGTCCCAGATATTATTAAGAACAGAAGATTCCACATTGAGATATCCCAACCTACCTCTGGAGTATTGTCGAATCTACTCGCCGCAAGCATAGAGGTTACTGCGGTGATAACAAGAACCACTACAATTCTGGGTTTAGATACTTCAAGATACTCTCTTACAGCCACAATTTTGGACCTTAGGTGAGCTCTCATCATTCTACCATTTAACTCATTCGCCTAATTTGAAATGAGCCATAATGGGAATATCTTGTGTGAACTGCAATTCTCGGTTACTTTATTCCCTGATACTTTCCAAAGTAGAGACTACTTGCCAGAGCATTGTCCGTATGTGAGATTCCATCTGTCTATTTTGAGTCAGTCCATCTAGCATACTTACGGCATTGGCTGCCCTTACTGTGATAGTACCAGATTTCTCATCCTTCAAAGTTGCCAAAACATCCTTTACAAGATTTCTAGTATTCCTTTGTATATCCCTGTTCTTAACTATTGCATCCAAAGTCGAGATGGTCTTTGTCAATTTTTCATTGTTCAATTTCTCCTTGTCTTCTTTTTTACGTGTGCTCATACAAAGACTAGTGGAATGTTCCCCATTATTTGCTTTAGTCCGTAAGAAGTTATTAGACCGTTTATTCCTATGTTAGAAAATAATAACCATGGCAGCTGAAAAAGTGAAGGTTACATTAAAAAAAATCTCATCAGAGCTTGATGATGTCGAACATAGACGAGAGATACTAATCAAAGGGACAAGGGCAGTTATCATAAATTGCAGTAAATCCATTATGGCATTGCATCGAGGGAGATTCGAGGAAGCCGCCAAACTTCTTGAAGAGGCTCAAGCTGACTTGAGTTCTCTAAAGACGCATGTACAAAGTGACCTCGAAAGGTATCTTTTGAACGCTGAACAGGAATTAGTTGAAGCATACCAACTTAAGTGCGTATATGAAAAGACCAGCCTCGCGGCGATCGAGGATCTAGATGTTGCAACTTCTTCATACCTCCTAGGTCTTTTAGACTCCATAGGTGAAATAAAGCGAATGATTTATGACAACTTAAGAACCGAACGAACTGCGGACGCATTGACTTTGTTTGCTTTGATGGAAGATCTATACAGTTCCATTTATCCCTTTTCAGTTTACGACAACATTGTTCCAGGTATTAAGAGGAAGTTGGATGTAGCAAAGTTACTAATCGAAAATGTAAGATCATCTCTCACAGAGGAATCGAGTCGGAATGTGCTTATCAAAAAAATGGATATCCTGGAGAAACGATTAGGATCTTCGAACTAAAATCATGCTTTTTGCCATGCGGATTTCCCTAACCATAGACGCAATAATCATCAAGCCACTATAGCGAATTTCCCAGCATGTCCATCAGGCCATTTTGCCACTCGATGAACCCAGCGGGAGTATTAGGATATTCGTTATAATGTTTGACAAGCAAAGCATTCACTTCTGCAGTTCGCTTCAAAGATGCTGCCAGCTTTTGGTTCATTACGCTTGCAAATACAAGTCCCATCTTACCGACCAGTCCAAAATCTGGATGTTCGCCATTAGTTATTTTCTCTACATCAAACTTTGAGATAAAATGCTTCATCCCATAATTAATCTGCTCATTGGAAAGTCCTTGTAACATACGTCTAAACACCTCAAGACCAGCAGTCTTGTACCCGTATTCGTGCATAAATGCCTTGTTATAACTCCATAAACCTGTCTCGGAAACATCTCCTCGCTGAATGGCATTCACTGCATGTTCTCCTGCAAGAGTTGCTGCAATAATTGCAGGACCAATTCCCCCAGCATCTAAAGGCTTTGGCATCCAAGCCGAGTCTCCTACAAGCATATATCCATTTGCCACCATGCAGTCGTTCTGTCTGCGCACTGAGACCTGCCAAGTCCCCCATGAATTTCCACTATCCTGAATATCGTCTGATAATCTAGGGTTGTGAACAGCAGGATTTGAATTTAGGTAGTTATCTATTAAATGCTTGAGATTGACATTTTTACCACTCTTTTTGTTCATCTGCTCTAATGCTTTTTGTTGGACTCCTAGTCCGATATTTGCCTTCAAATTACCCTTAGGGAATACCCATGCGTATCCCCCTGGAGCAATGTTTTGGTCTAGATGTATTATGCAATATTCTGGGTCAAAATATGTCTTGTCATCCCTACCAACATCAAATGTGCAGATGTATCTTCCCGTCGCCTCTAAATCGTCTCTTTGTATCTTTCTTTGAATGTAAGAATTAATCGCCAGGTTTGTTCTCAGAACAGAAGTCACTCCCGTACAATCAATGACCAGTGAAGAGGTTTTCCTGAATGGGGCATTTTCCTTCAAGTCGTCGCCTTCAACTCCTGTTACTGCGTTCCCATCGGTAATTAGGCCTCTTAGCATAATGTTCCCTTTAAGATCGACACCCCTTGATATGGCGTCACTAGCTTGCCTTTGCGGTAAGAGCTTTCTATTTAAAATATAGCCCTCTCCATCAAAGGATATTCTTGTTTGATGATCGGGAGAATACGCAACAACTCCTTTTACTGGATGTTCAATTTCGGGATACTGCCAATTGATATTTATATTCTTATTCATGTAGTCAACTGGCTTCTTGCCAACGGCGTCACCACAAATCCAACCTGTCAGTGTCTTTCTACCTAAAGATTCCAAGTCATTCCTGTCTACCACCAAGATTCTTAGCGCCTGTGATGAATAATGAGCAGCCGAGCACGCAGCAATCATACCAGACAAGCCCCCACCAGCAACTATGATGTCGTAATCTCTATGATCGGCAGACATGGTCCTATAGGCGTCAATTGCTGCTTCTGTATTTAAAGTTAAGTTGACCGAAAATTCCGATTCCAGTCAGTTCTTATTTGACAGTCACTGATTTGGCAAGGTTTCGTGGATAATCTGGATTTGCGTTTTTCACTAGCGCTAGATAATATGCTATCAATTGAAACGGTATGACCTCTAAAAGAGGGTATAAAATTTCATCCACTTCTGGAATTGTTATAAATTGGTCATAGACATCGCTGGGTGAATTTCCAACACCAATTAGCGATGCACCTCTTGCCTTTATTTCGTGAGCGTTGGCATTAACATCTTCGAAAGTAGAATCGTTTGGATTCAGAACCAGAATGCAGCTATTCCTGTCAATGAGCGCGAGCGGTCCATGCTTAAGTTCGCCAGCAGGTATTCCTTCCGCATGAACATAGCTCAATTCTTTGATCTTCAGAGCTCCCTCAAGTGCTATCGGATAATGAATAGATCTGCCCAATACATAGATGTCTTTCACATCCTTGATTTCATCAACAATGTGTTCAATCATGCTCTGTCCTTCGATTAATTCTCTCACTGCATTTTGTAATTTGTATCTCTGTTCCTCTAATCCGATGAGTCCTCCTGACATTTCATCAATTATGGCATAAAGTAGTGTCAATTGTGAAGTAAAACTCTTTGTAGCTGCTACTCCAATTTCCGCCCCGCAATTCATGTGAACAGATACGTCACTCAAACGTGCCAAGGACGAAGTAGGAACGTTCACTATCGAGATGATCTTTGTACCTAGTGGCTTCGCCTTTTTTACAACCTCAAGGACATCTGCGGTTTCCCCACTCTGTGAAATGGCTACTATTACAGAGTCAGGTTCGATATCGTTTACTAGGTATTGGAATTCGCTTGACATGATGGCATCTGACTTTCTTTTTCCATACTTTGTAAGGAGGTTTTTTGCTACTAATGCACAGTGATAACTTGTCCCACTACCAGTAAAGTATACAAATGGAGCCGATTTCAGCACCTCACTGACTTGCTTGATACTTTTTTCTTGACCCCTCCCAGATTTAGTAATGGTCTCTACCTGTTCATTGATCTCTTTGATGGTGAAATGAGCATAAGTTCCCTTGTCAATCCCGCCAAACTCCCAAGCCACTTGAGTTGTTGGTCTCAAGACAGGCGCACCATCAAAATTAATCATTTCCATTTCAGAGCCCTGCAGGATAACAATATCTCGGTTGTCGAGGAATATTGCTCTGTCTGTGTAATTCAAAAATCCTACAACATCGCTGCTAATATAATAGCCGTCATTTGAAATTCCCAAAATGAGCGGTTCATCGTATCTAGCTCCAGCGATGGTCCCATCACTAAACGCCGCGATGAATGAAAATGCGCCAGCCAATTTTTTTGAAGTATTCCGCATCGCTACTCTTAGATCGCCAGTGTGCACATAATCTTCTTCAAGCAGATGTGCAATAACTTCACTATCAGTCTCGCTCTTGAAAATATGACCCTTCATTAAGAGCCCTGATTTTAGCTCCGAGTAGTTCTGGATAATTCCGTTATGCACAACTGCGATCTCCCCGTTACAAGATGTATGGGGATGGGCGTTTTTTTCTGTGACCTTCCCATGCGTCGCCCATCTAGTATGACCTATTCCAATTCTGCCTGGCAGTCTCCCCAAAAGTAAAGATGAATTCACATCCTCGACCCTCCCTACCCCTTTTTTGACGCTTACCTTGCCATCGGCAATGGTAGCTATCCCTACACTGTCGTAGCCCCTATACTCCATTTTCTGCAAGCATGTCACTAGAAGAGGAGCAGCGAGAGATTCACCCTTATATCCGATAATTGAACACACACGCATAGTTATTTTGATAACATAATTAAGAATAGCCAAAAGGACGAAATGACCGTTATACCACCGCATTTAGAGTAGCGTTGCATTCATAGAATAGGCCCGATATCAACACGCTCGGATGAGGACAAATTTTTTTTGTACCTGTCATAATTTATATATAATCTTGGTCAACGTCAGTCGTTGGAAAAGACACTTCTTTATAGTGCGGGCGACAAGATGCTATCAAAGCCGATAACGGTGTATAAAGAGGTCAGCTATATGAATGTCCTTTCTAACCCTGTCGCCTGGAAGATTTTGCAATTGCTTTCATCCGAGCCAAAATACACTGCACAAGTAGCAAGGGAGCTTAGGATATATGAACAAAGTGCCTATTATTACATGCAAAGACTACTACGCATAGGAGCAATCCAGCAATCCGGAACCAAAACAATCCGAGGAGGGACAGCTCGCCTTTTTAAGACAGTCAACCCTTCATATGGTTTAGAAATGGACTGGGGAGAGTCTCAGTTTAGTATTCTTTCAAATAACAATCGTGAGGCTTCAAGTAATTTAATTTTCTTTAGGGAATTCATAAAAGATAATCTGTTTAATGGACTCATTGTTGTAGGCGCTCCAGATCCACATGGTCCATACAAATCGTCAGCAAGGGATGGACATTATGCCGTCCAGCTAGCATTTTCGCTTGGGAATCTGTGCAGTATTTCTGACGAATTTATTGTAAAACTCGATTCTGACGCGAGGGCTGAACGAGCCATTGATGGCCGCAACATCGTGAGTATAGGGGGTCCAGGGACAAACATAGTTACGGCAGAATTTAACAAATATCTGCCAATCAGGTTCAATGAGTCGAACTTTTGGTCTGGTCTAGTCGCGGAGACAGGAGAGCTATATAATATGGACAATCATGGCCTGATCGCCAAAATACGAAATCCCTATGATGAAAAAAATACGGTAATCGTTGTCGCAGGGGTAAGGTCTATCGGGACAAAGTCCGCAGTCTTGGGATTAACAAACTTTGCAAACCAAATTTTGAGAAACTATGCTGACGGGCATGAGTGGGCCATTGTTGTGCAAGGCTTCGATATGAACGCTGATGGGAAAATCGACCACGTTGACATACTCAAGGAGATTTGCAAATAATCATGACGAAATTGAGCTAGAACTTAACCTTACTTCTCCACATTTGGAACTGATGTTGTTGATGTTGATGGCTTTGAGAGTTCTACGTGAACAAGAAGCTGATTCTCTTCCTCTTTTCTAACTATGTGTCCCGGCAAGTTAACGAATCTATCTCCTATCGAGACATGTCCATGAACGACTATCTGCCTTGCTGTATATGGTGATTTTGTGTCTATCTTTCTCATGATCATAGTCTGAAGTCTTCTTTCTAAAAGGTGCTCAATTTTTAAGTTTAGTATATCATCCAATGATGCTGTTTCATCAATTAGACCAAGCCTGCCAAGGTACTTGAGAAGCTTTATCTCTTGTTGATGTCTATCCTCCGCTGGTAGCGCAAGCAAAGACCTAGCTTGGTTTCTAAACCCAGCCACCTCGGTTTGAGCTTTCCATAATTCTCGCTTATTTCGGAGTCCGTAAGATCCGATAATATAGAGCTCTGCACTGAGTTGATCGGATGTCCAAATTCTTCGGGGTCTGCTAAAGGTTTTTCTTGATTTTCGAGGATCTCCCATTACTCATCCATCTCAAAATTCATTGT
>JAATVR010000033.1 GCA_014523665.1 Nitrososphaerales archaeon TH526 | reverse complement strand
CATTTCGAACTAGAGGCCGGCGCTACCTTACCGCTCTTCTTAACACCGACAGCGCTTCCCCTTCTTCCCGTTGTTCTCGTGTGTTGTCCCCTCACTCTTAATCCAAACATGTGCCTGTAGCCACGCCAGCTCATCACGCTTTTCTCTCTATTTATGTCATTAGTGATGGCAAATTCTAGATCAGACGTAATAAGATGAGTATCAGAACCAGTATCCATATCTGCCCGTCGATTTAGATACCATGAAGGCATCTTCATTTTTGATGGATTTTTGACCGCATCCTCAATCTCTTGTAATTCATTTTCTGTGAGATATCCTACCCTAATTGATGGATTAATGTTAAGTGATTGTAACAAGACTTGAGAATAGTTATAACCTAATCCTCTAATGCTACTGAGTGCAACAATAGATTTTTTGCTACCATCTATATCCTTCCCTGCAATTCTGAGTATATGTTTGTACTCGCTACTCGACAAGCACTGAATGCGTATTCGTTCCTAAATAAAAACCATGCTAAGATCCTGTAAAAGTATGTTGGATTAGTTGCCATCATTGATGTGCATTATAGTGTTTCATGGATACATCAGATTATAAGGAATTATCAATTGTCCTATTCATGGATCATAGAGTGAAGTGGACACTACCCCGGTACGTCTCTTATATACAAGCCAATTGTATCTGATTTCGCAAATCGAATTGGATTCAAAGGAGAAAGTAAAGAGGATTGTCCATCATTCTTACTCTGCAACGCCTGATTACACTGAGATTATGGCTGGATTGCCGGATAATTTTGAGCGGTTAACCAGGTTGCGAGATCTGCTAGAAATCAATTACAAATACGTTTCAGTTCAGGATCAGATGAGAAGGAATCTAATTGCAAGACTAAAGAATGGCTATACACCATTCCCAGGCATAATTGGTTACGAATTGGATGTTCTTCCTTCATTGATTCGGGCTATATTAGCGGGACACGACGTTTTGTTGATCGGGGAAATTGGCCAAGCGAAAACTCGAATTGCAGAAAGTGTTGCAAAATACTTGCTATCCCCTATCCCGGTCGTCGAAGGCTCGCTGATGCACGATATTCCTACAAGTATTTCAGAAGATAACCTTGTCGCAATGCTCTCCGATGAAGAGATCCCAAAAACGAGTCCTGATTTCACTGTCTCAACTGAGTGCGAAAAATCTATAAGAAATAACAAATTGGATACTCGCATAAAATGGGTGGAAGGCATCAATCGCTACCGATATTTTCTCGCCACTCCTGACGTCTCTGTTAAGGATTTGGTAGGTCAGATAGATGCGATGCGGATCGCCAAGAAGGGTATTGAAATTTATGACATCGAATCGTATACTCCTGGCTATCTACTCCAGGCAAACCATGGAATGATGTGTATAGATGAGCTTCCGGTACTGGATCCCAGAAAGCAGGTGGCGCTGCTTAGCGTACTTCAGGAAGGAAAGTTTACTACGGGATCATATCCAATTACGTTTAGACCGGACGTTAGTATTTTTGCAACAGCTAATCCGACCGATTATACACATTCCGGACGAATTATTGAACCCCTGTCCGATCGTCTTAGAAGTCATATTAAAACACACTACCCGATTAGCCTGGAAGACGAGATCATTATTATTCTGCAGGAGACAAGAGGCTTGAATTCATCAAAGGCTTTTGTCCCTGTATTTATTCTCAAAACCCTAGCTTCAATAGTGCAGCATGCGAGGTCTAGAGATGAGATTAATCAAGAAAAAGGGGTAAGTGTTAGGATGGGCGTGCACTCGATGGAGTTACTCATTAGCGAAACGGAAAGAAGCAGATCGCTTTTCCATGCGGTGATTAGTGTGCCCAGATATTGTGACTTTGACGGTATTCTTCAAGCTGTAAAGTTTGAACTTTCAGAAATAGATGACAACTTTGAATCGAGATCGAAACTGCTATGGAAGCTTGTCAGTGAAGCATTCAAAGCAATTTCATTGGGGTATTTAGATACTGTTACTTCAACTGAACTTCAACTTATACGGAATGATTTTTCCAATAACAACAGATTTGTCGTGTCGCAAAAAATGTTAGGTATTGATCCCTCCGCAACGCTTGACTATCAGGTCCAACTTAGAAAGTTCCCACATCTTGAACAGTTAGTGGTCAAGACTATAGATCGAATATTGGATGAACAGGAGGAGATCAAGGAAAAGTTGAGGAAACATGATGTAAATAGCAATTTCGGTTTGAATCCTCCCAAATTGGATGGAGAACTCTTGGCGTCGGTTACTGAATTAGTACTGGAAGGATTAACATGGACAGAACCAGCCGCACTAGAAAAAAAGAGCCAGAGCGATTTTGGATTACGAGATTCAGATGAATGATTCTGAAAAAAGTTACCTTTTTCATCTCGCTCATCTAGGCAATGATTCCAGAAAATCGAAATTGTCGGAGAATATTGGAGGTTCGTCTAAAACAAACATCGATCTTTTATTGAGTATAATTGGTAGAGAAGCGCTGCGGGAAAAGAGACCTAACCTTCAGGAACTAGACCAAATAATAAAGAATTTTCTAGAGCATGAAAACGTCGGTAAGGAATCCACAAATGGACAAGATGTAGATGACAATAGAGAAGAAAGAGAGAATTCACATGATCGGAGTATGCCTTTTCCAATCGTTAGAATGCTTCTTCATCAAGGTTATCTAAGAGATGATGAAAAGTGGCTCACCTCTAGAGGGTTTTCCAGGATTGGCAATTTGATTCTCGATGACGTGATGAAGGCACTGAAGTTGGGTGAGGCAGGGGCCCATGGCACAAAAAATCTTGGTACAGGATCTGTCATATTAGATACCACTCGAAAATATGAAAATGGAAACGATACACGCCTAATCAATATACCATTATCCTTGCTCAATTGCGTACTCAGAATGCAAAAAGAGTCTGGCAAGATAGGGGTTCCGCTGCAAATGAAAACGGAAGACTTGGAAGAACACGAGACCTTATACGATGTCCGAGCCAGTGTAGTGTATTGCATCGACTTGAGCTCTACAATGAAATACTCCAGGATGTTTGGAGATTTAAGCAGAATCGAGGCGGCAAAGAAGGCTCTTTGGAGCTTAGTGATGCTCAACAAAAAATATTTTCCAAATGATTCAGTTTACGTCGTAGGTTTTGGTTCGCTTGCATCTAATGTGAAAATTTCCGATATTCCATATCTGAAAACATTCGACGCAGGTTCGAATTTTTTGCATTACACCAATTATCAAGCAGCCTTCAGGCTCTCAAAGAGAATATTGCTCAAGGACGGCTCAACAAATAAACGGATTATTCTAGTGACTGATGGTCATCCAAGTGCTTGTTTTATGGATGACGTGAAGCAACAGGAAAAAATCTTAAAAATCAGGCCATACTCACATTTTTATAAACCTGATACTTCGAGCTTGGATAGCGTTCAGGCAGATTATGATATGAGACTTGACATATCAGCGGGAAATCTTGTTTATCTCTGCTATCGCTATAGACAAGTCGATACCTATATTGCTGAACGAACTATAATTGAGGCAGAGAAATGTCTTAAGAAAGGTATAGACATTGACACTCTAATGATCAGCGAAGAAGATTCGCTATTAGGCTTTGTTAACGACATGGAAAGAAAGGTGAAGGGAAGATCTTATTATGTGAGCCCTGAAGCCTTGGAGACTGCCCTGCTGAGTGATTTCATAAGGAATAAGCGGACCATTTTGCGTGCCTAACTTTGCAAGTTGCGATATACCTTTTTAAGTCTTCTAAAACGAACCTAGGATATCGGTGTTTGTTGTTGAGTCACCCATCTTCGTCACCTGTGTATTTGGATTGGAATGACGCATTGCCCGTTCTTAGAAGAGCCTACGATTTGGGGTTATTTACCATGATTATAGGGCCAAAAGGGACAGGCAAAACGACCTTGGTGAGGGCATTTGGCGCAGAGATTGGCAGAACATTATTTCCAGTTAATTTTAGCCTCAGAACTCGAGAGTCTCATCTCATCGGAACCAAGACTCTTGAAAATGGCGGAGTGGGATTTGTAGACGGAATTCTCGTGGAATCGATGAAGCTTGGAGGACTCCTATACCTTGATGAGCTGAACGCTGCCGAGGCAGACGTGCTTTTGCGACTGGATGAGGCTCTCGATGATAGGCGGCAGGTCGTGTTAAAGGAATCGGAGGGTCAAACGATCACTGCATCTAAAGGGTGGACAGTTATCGCAACAATCAATCCGTTATCCCACGTAGGAACCAAGGAACTTCCGCCACAATTACTCAGTAGATTTCCTGTTCGTCTCAGATTGGAATACCCTCCTGAAGAGGTAGAAGTAGATATAATTAGAAGACATACTTCGATAGAGAACTCTGCATTGGCATCCACGAGAATGGGCGTCAAACTAGCTAACAAGCTTCGTGAAGCCGCTGCCGTTGAAGAACTTTACTATAGTCCAAGCATGAGGGAGACTATTGCCTTCTCCAAGCTCATAGAATCGGGAAGTGAAGCAAAATATGCAGCACAGTTGGTATTTGCAAATGTCTACGGTCAATGGGGGGACGTCGAGTATCGAAAGGTAATGGACATGATCACTTCTATTTTCGGAAACTAGATAGGTTTTTGAGTGGTGTAACAGAACATATGTAAGGTACTAAACGTGGCCCATATTTCTACTCAGGAGGGTTTAACCGTCAGGGACGATGTCCTCATAGAAATAGCTACTTTTTTGTCACGCAGGTGGTCTGACAAAGCTAGAGCTCTTGTAACCTTCACAGAAGAGCCAAATCCTAAGACGAGTCCTGATAAGGGTCTAATTGCTCTTCCTCATCTTCGTGGGTATGCTGGAAATCGATTTCAAAAGTATCGTCAGTGGCGTGTATCTTTGTGGTACGAATCGATGAGACTAAAGTACTCCACGAAAGTACTTAGTTACGACCATGCCTTTGGGTTCGTGTTTAATGCACTCGAAAAAAAACGAATCGAATCGATAGGACTTCATGAGTGGATGGGGATGACGGATGAAATCATATTTGACGAGGGAATTTCTTGGTTAAATCGGCCTCTTTTAAATTCTTTGTACGGTGTCCAAAAGCTACTTGAGGGTTTCGGCCAACTATTCTTGACGGGATATATAAAAGGCGAGCTTTTCTCCTCCGAGCATTATAAGGTTGCCAAAGCAGTCGAATTGGCTTCGTCGGTAGTGCGGGAAGCCCTCGCCGCTGACTATCCGACAAAATGGATAGAAGAGCAAGTTCCGCGAATAATCAAGATCTTGGAGATCGATCCCCTGGTTTTGGTGCCCTTTTCAACAATACGTTCGAGATTTGGAATTTCTATGAGTGAATCAGAACTATCCCGACAGATTGAAAAGATAGTTAGGAAAAAGCGAACGACCGAGAAGAGCATAGAGATGAGGGTAGACACCATAGTTCATGGGAAAGATATCCTTCCTGAGTATGAGACCCTGGTTCGAGAGAGCAAGAGGCATGAGAATGTAGGATATGAGAATTTGGAAAATCTAGGAATCAGCATCCCACATCGACTCGATGTCAACGAGAGTCAAGTTTACGATACTGACCTTATTCATAAGACAAAGGCAAAATTCAGGGAATGGCGGACAGGCTGGATCGAAAGACATGATCGATTAGGAGACGAATTTGATTCAGAAGCCTTCCTCGAATTTATCCCCACACCTTTCATCGTGGATCTGAAGCTTGCAATAAAGACGAGAGTAATGATACTCTTAGATCATTCCAGTAGTATTCAAGAAGTAGAGCTGAAATACAAACAAGTAACTAATGCTCTTTGCGAAGCCCTATCCTTTTTAGGAGTAAGATTCGCCGTATACGCGTTTAGTACCGATGGGAAACAGGTGAGATGTTGGTTGATAAAACCGCCAAATTACAGGTGGTCTTCAACTTGTACTAAGCGACTGGCGCAAATAAGGGCAAGTGGAGGGACACCACTTGCGGAGATCTACGGTTTGCTCGAACCAATTGTTAGGTCTTTCAAACCCGAAATATTTTTCACCTTGACCGATGGCGAACCTTCTGACACCGATGCGGTTCGGCATATGGTACTATCATTTCGGAAAATTGGCACTCACATGGTCGCTCTTGGATTAGGGAGAAATTTAGACGAAGCTGTAGCGATCGGTCAGAACCTAAGGTATCTAGATTACGAAAGAAGTCTCGCCGTGAGCAAATTGGAAGACATTCCGAAAAAGGTCATAGGGTTACTGAAAAGCTGACCCTTTACTTGTACTACTTGAACTTTTGAATTTTGAAGGAATTCTCAACACATCGCGCATCAACTGAATTATTTTGTCAGTCTTGGAGACTCATTCCTAATCTTTTCCCAGTCAGAAAGAAATGCCTCTAGCCCCTTTTCAGTAAGCGGATGTTTCATCATCTTGCCAAGTATATCAGGCGGAAGTGTAACTACATCTGCTCCAATTTCTGCAGCTTGGACAACATGATCTGGGTGACGTATGCTCGCCACTAGAACCTGCGTTTTGAGCTGATAGTTTCTGAAGATGCTTACTATACTTTTCACAATTGCCATTCCATTGTGTCCAATATCGTCAAGTCTGCCAATGAATGGACTCACATAAGTAGCTCCGGCTTTAGCCGCTAGTAATGCTTGATTGGCTGAAAACACTAATGTGACATTCGTGGAAATTCCTTCACTAGAGAGGGTCTTCAAGGCCTTCAAACCTTCAGGGATCATTGGGATTTTTACAATAACGTTCTGCCCATATTTTTTCAGGTAATGAGCCTCTTCAATCATATGTACTGATTCTGTCCCTATCACCTCTAGACTTACGGGACCCTTCACCATACTTACGATGGTCTTCATTATTTCTTCCGGCGGTCCTTGTTCTTTTGATAACAACGTCGGATTGGTGGTAATTCCATCTAATACACCCATATCATTGTACTTTCTTATGGATTCTACATTAGCAGTGTCTAAAAAAATCTTCATTTATCCTTTATTTCCTCTTTTCCACGGCTTCAGCGACTCTTCTCGCCACCTTTGTAGGACTCAGTCCGTAAACATCCAGAAGCAATTCTAATTCTTCGTCTCTTGCTGATTCGCCGAACACATCCGAGACGCCAATCCTTTCAACTGGCACGGGATATCGGGAGGAAACCGATTCAGCGACTGCACCTCCAAGACCTCCAAAGATATTATGCTCCTCAACAGAAACCAATAATCCAGTGTCCTTGGCTGCCTTCTCAAGCAATTCTTCATCAAGAGGTTTTACACTAAACATGTCAATTACCCGACAATTCAATGAGTATTCCTCCCTTAAAATTTCTGCTGCTTTCAATGAAGCGGAAACCATTAGACCGCATCCAACTAAGGTTACATCTCCACCATCGCGGAGAAGATTTCCCTTAGCTAGACTGAACTCAGCTGTGCTGTCATCATACAAGACCTCACTAGGAGGACGTGCGAGTCTGACATAAACTGGTCCTCTAGTACGGACACAAGTACCCACAATCTTTCTGACTGAAATGGCATCCGATGGCACCAGGACTTTCATATTTGGGATTGCTCGCATGGTAGCAATGTCCTCTATTTGTTGGTGAGATGCACCATCCGGGCCAACTGTCAATCCAGCATGAGAAACAACAAGTTTCACATCTAAGTTAGGAAAGCATATCGCGTTACGAATTTGGTCGAGGCATCTTCCAGGAAGAAACGCGGCATATGTGCTTGCAAAAGCGACTTTCCCTGCCATTGCAAGTCCAGCAGCGACGGAGACTAGATTTGCCTCTGCAATTCCGACGTTAAAAAATCTCTCAGGAAACTTATTTCCAAAGTTCTTGGTTTTGAGTGAATCAGTGGTATCCGCTCCAACGCAAACTATCTCTGGATATTTCAGCCCTGCTTCAACGAGGCTATCCCCGTATGCACTCCGCATGTCCAGACTCGTCTTTCCTTTACTTAAGAGCATGAATTTCTTCCTCTATTTCCAATTCGTTTGCGAATGGAATCAATATATGTTTACGTGTTTTCAGCCAGTCATTACGAATCCCAATGCTAGTCGATAGATTAAGAAGCTTTTTTTCTAGGACTACATTTGCCGTATGTTTCAATTGTAGTATAGCCCCTTGAATGTCTGGGGTTCCATAAACTGCATTACCTGTAACAAGAATTCTAGCTCCCGCTTCATAAACCAGCGGGAGAGTTATGGAATCTATTCCGCCATCCGCCTCAACATACCCTTTATATCCATTTCTTCTGAGTTCCTTCACTGCACTTGCCATTTTTGGTAGAACCTTAGGGATAAATTTCTGCCCTGGAAATCCAGGATTTACTGATAATATATTTACAACATCTATAGAATTCAGGTAGTCCCAAATCCAATCAGGTAATGCGGATTCTGGATTAATCGCGATCCCTGGACTTATCCCATTTGAAATAAGCTTGCTATTAATTACTGCAAATTCGTCCAGTGTGCACGCCTCAGCGTGGACAGTAATAACATCACATCGAGCATCAATGTATTCGTCGATCACAGTTGCTGGATTTTCTATCATAAGATGGGCATCAAATGGCATCGAAGTGATTTTTCTTAATTTGTGTATGGTGTCTGCAAGAAAAGTATGATTTGGAACAAATCTTCCATCCATGACATCCAGATGGATGACGTCTGCTCCCCCTCTTTCAGCCATCCTAATTTTCTCCTCATAGTTCTCCTTTCCTCCAGCTATGATGGAAGGGGCTATTAAAAATTCACAGTCAAGCTCTTCAAGTAGTACGGGTGTCTGCTTCCTAGGTGGAGCTTTACCGTGCCACTGTGGATTATTGGTCATATGTTTGATACCATAACCTTTGACCGTATTAGCTATTATGATCGTAGGCTTATCCTTAACATCTAATGACTTGTTAATTGCATCTATCAGTTGCTCAACCCTATGTCCATCTATCTCAATCACGTTCCAATTGAAAGCGACCCACTTGTCACGGACAGGATCAAGTGGCATTATGTCTTCAGTAAATCCATCTTGCTGTATTCTATTCCGATCCAGTATTGCAGTCAAATTGTCCAATCCAAATTTGGACGCCGACATTGCCGCTTCCCACACCTGACCTTCATTTGACTCGCCATCTCCGATCAGGGTAAATATGTGATTGGCATTTCCGTCTAAACGGTTAGCCAACGCAAGTCCTACAGACACAGAAAGCCCTATCCCCTCAGAACCTCCGGAATACTCGATCCCAGGTACACTCCACTTCTTTTGCTCCTCACTATAACGTACTGGATGACCTTGTAGCCGTGAACCAAACCCCCGGAGTGACTTGATCTCCTCAATTGGAAAATAGCCCGATACAGCAAGTGTAGCGTAAAAGCCAGGAGCAGAATGTCCTTTAGAATTTATGAAATAGTCCCTATCCTTCCAGAACGGGTCTAGTCGATTATGTACTAATTTCCTGAAGTAAAGTGAGCCCATTATTTCAGCTGCAGAGAACGATGCTCCAGGATGACCCGAACCCGCTTCGGCAATCCCTTCTATAGCGAGCATTCTGACGGCGCGGATCTTTGTCTTGAGGTCTAAATACCGCATGTTTAAAGTCATATCAAACCTCCACCACTTCCGAGCACCGCCAATTTTTGTTCAATATGACTGCGAAGTGATCGAAAATAAAAACATTAGGATTATCTCGACCAATATTCCGAGTTGGAATTCATTGCTGAGCTATGCATTCCTGAAATTGCTACCTTCACAACAAACGACGGCCAGTATGAATATTTATGCTAACGGTTCAATTTTTACTTCTTGTTGTCTATTGATAATTATCGGTCGCAATTGTTATTTTGCCTTAAGCTTTCACACCTGATATATTGTCATATTATCCGAATGGCAAAGGATTGACTTAAAGGTAAACATCTTAAATGTACACCCTGTTCAAAAGTATTTGCCTTATCATCTTTCAATCAGCGTTCATAGCGACGTTCAATACAGTTCATTCAGAATTGAGAATTACTTCTAAGCGTATCACTTCAAAAATTATGGATATATATTTGATCAATTACATGATATACCTTAAAATAAAGTCCTAATAATGAGCACTTTA
>JAATVR010000032.1 GCA_014523665.1 Nitrososphaerales archaeon TH526 | reverse complement strand
TGGTCAAACTTGTTGCGGAGCAGATTCCTGTTACTGCTAAACAAACGCCGCTTTTGGTTTTAGGCGCATTCGAGGATGAGGTTGAAGATATATTGAAGGAATTGGATGGGATTAGCCCAGCGATTGTCGCATTGGTGGACCGAGTAATTAAGGACAAGGAACATACAGGATCATTTGGGAGTACCTGCATTGTACACTGTTCCGCGGGTCCTATGCAGAGGATCATGCTTTTAGGCCTGGGACAGAGGAAAAGTCTTGATAATGATAAAGTAAGAATTCTTGCTGGAAAGGCCGCTGCGAAAGCAATGGAGATTAGCGTTAGTGAATATAGCATCAAACCATTTACACAATTAACCAAAGACTTCGCAGAAGGCATTTGTGAGGGGACATGCTTATCGCTCTATAAATTCGATCAGTACCAGTCACAAAAAAATGGTGAATCAAAGTACACTCCACCAGCACTATTGACAATCAGCTTGCTTGTGGATGGAAAACAAGAAGAATGGCAGGGCGTGTTGGATACTACAAAGATTATAATTGATGCCGTCAATTTCGGAAGAGATTTAGCAAATCTACCACCTAATGAGTGTTCACCAGAGTATCTGGCTCGTGTAGCATTAGACCTTTCTTCAAAACACCAGCGGATCTCAACTCATATAATAGAACGTTACGAGATGGAATCTCTCGGTCTAAATGGAATTGTTGCAGTGGGCATGGGAAGCAACAAGCCTCCCAAGCTTGTTATTGTTGAATATAAGGGGAATGAAAATAACAACACAACTGGACCATATCTCTTTGTAGGAAAGGCGGTCACATTTGATACAGGCGGAATATCAATCAAGCCGTCGGATCGAATGGAAGAAATGAAATTTGACAAATCAGGTGGCTGTGATGTTATAGCCATAATGAGCGGTCTGGCAAATCTTGAGGTCAACGCAAACGTGGTAGGAATTATCCCGTGCGTAGAGAATATGCCGTCAAGTTCAGCATACAGGCCCGGAGATATTGTGAGGATGTATAACGGGAAGACTGTAGAAGTTATTAATACTGATGCTGAAGGAAGACTTATTCTTGCTGATAGTATCGCGTACGGGATTGAAAAATACAGCCCCACTTCGATCATTGATTTGGCGACCTTGACTGGAGCATGTATTGTAGCGCTTGGTTCTAATATTGCAGGGGCACTCAGCAATAGTCCTGAATTGTTCGAAAAGCTGAGGCAGATTAGTGAAAAGACTAACGAAAAATTCTGGGAACTGCCGCTCTTTCCTGAATTTAGTGAGCAGATTAGAAGCAAATTTGCCGATATAAAAAACATTGGCGGCCGTGCTGGAGGGGCAATTACAGCCGCAATATTCCTTTCTAACTTTGTAAACGAAACCCCTTGGATACATCTTGATATAGCAGGCACGGCATGGACTCAGGAAGGAACCTGGGATAAGAGTTACAATCCCAAGGGAGCAACGGGCTTTGGCATTCGCTCGCTAATTAGGCTGGTCATAAAAGAGTCGAGATCCCGGTGAACGACAAAAATCTTGTGTCATTTAGTTACTCTTTAGAAGGTATGACGTAAAGACAGATCCATCTCAACCCGGAATCAGGTTGACCAAGCTATCTCCTTTCAGGATATATGGGTGTGCCGAATTCATAACATCTGTCAATGGTGGTACTGCATGCCAATTTTCCAGATAGATTCATTAATTGATGGCTTGACGAATACTGGGGTACATTGTAGAAGAGGAATACTGAACTCAGACGTAGACAAAACATTGCAGCCCTATTACGAGCGCTGGCTCTGTAATCGAGATGGATTCGTTAATGTTGATGACTCGTCCATAGATTATATAGGAATAGAGGAGGTAATGAGAATGGGTCCTTTCTTTGACATCTTTTGTCTATTAAAAAATCCAAACATTATTGATTCAGACCGAAATGCTCACGATCTTGTCTCATGTTATCCTCAGTTCAGCTTTAGAAATAAGAAGATAGTATCTCTGGGGTGGACTGGAGGATTGTTATCTCACTATCTAGCAAAAGATAATTCTATATCTGAGTCTATCGCTCGCATACCTCCTGGAGAAGAATTTGCAAAACTATTTGTCAGAGCTGCTGATTTCTGCTGCATAATTCAGACTCAGGTATGGGAGCCGTTAGGTCTTGTATCGGTTTATCCATTAATAAGCCAGATCGGTAATAATATAAAGAATCTCTTAAAACTCATTCACCTTGGCGAGACCACTGAAATCTAGTTGATAAATAAGGCTAGTATCACAAAACCGATAATCTAAATGAAACGCCAGCACTGCTGTTTTCCAACCGCTCTCGCAGGTCAGTATTCAGCAGCAACGATAGGTTTGACTTCCGGGTTCGGAATGGGTCCGGGTCGCTCCCTTTCGCTATGGCCGGCTAAAGATTAGCGAGGCAGAAGGGTAAATTTAACGTTCCTATTGCTATGGGTTTGACTCTTATTCTTTTTTTGGAGGATGGTATGTCCAGCCAAATCTATTGTGGACTTGTTACAATGCTTGCAACAAATGGAGTGACTGATTGTCTTCTCGAGGATTACAAAGTAAACGGACCGGGGTCTTCTGTAGGCTTCTATTTCCTTGGTCACAAGGCATATAATACATTAAGTAGAAGCAGGAAGGGCAGTAAAAGTTGGGCGATCAGACACAGAAAACTCACAGAGTTGCGGTTTTGGATCAGGAACTATGTCAACCTAGAAAATGTGGCTTGGAATGCATAGTATACTGCCCCGTAAACAAGACAGGTGGTGAGTGCATTATTCAGAGGCCATCAGATGGCAAGGCGCTCATATCTGAGGATCTCTGTACTGGCTGCGGTATCTGCATAAAGAAGTGCCCTTTTGATGCCATAGTGATTGTTAATCTAGCAAGCGAGCTGGGTCATGAAAAAATACATCAATACGGAGTAAATTCGTTTAGACTCTATAGGATTCCTACGCTGAAGAAGGGCTCAGTAGTAGGTTTGTTAGGCAGAAATGGGATGGGAAAGTCGACAATCGTAAATATTTTGTCGGGCAATCTTAAACCAAACTTCGGCAAATATGAGTCAGAAACCACTTGGAGCGAAGTAATCGGAAACTTTCAGGGAACAGAAATGAAAGTTCATTTTGAAAAGCTTGCATCAGGTGAAATTAGATCTTCCATCAAACCTCAGTTGGTTTATTTGATACCGAAGGCGTTCAAGGGGAAGGTACGTAGCCTCATAGATAAGTATGATGAACGTAAAGTCGCTGATAGACTAATTCCAAAACTCGGCTTGGAGAGCGCGTTGAGCAGAAACGTCGACGAACTGAGTGGAGGAGAGCTACAGCGCCTTGCGGTGATGATTGCAATTTCCAAAGACGCAGATTATTACTTCTTTGACGAGCCTTCTTCATATAATGACGTTTATCAGAGATTGAGCGTTTCTAGAGTTATCCAAGAGTTAGCGGAAGAAGGCAAAAGTGTGATGGTTGTTGAACACGATCTTACACTTCTTGATTATCTGTCAGATAATGTTCACGTTCTGTATGGGGAACCTGGGGCATATGGCATAACTTCTACACTTCGAAGCACCAAAATTGGTATAAACAACTTTCTCGAGGGCTACCTTCCTAATGAAAACGTAAGATTCCGGGAAAAATCTTACAAGTTTGACAGGACTAGCTCCGTCCAGGACTTGCTTATGGATGTCGCCGTAACTAGCTATTCTGACCTGAACAAGTCATTCAATTCATCCTTCGAGTTAACTGTCGCAAATGGTTCTCTTAGGAAAGGTGAGATTATAGGTCTAGTGGGAGCTAACGCGTTGGGAAAGACAACCTTTATGAAAATGATTTCTGGCATGGAGAAGCCCGACTTAGGATCAATCCAAACCGATGTAAAGATATCCTACAAACCACAATATTTGACTCAGGAATATGAGGGAGACGTAAAATCTGTCCTAGCTGCGTCACAAGGTAACGCAATTGAGGGATCACTTTTAGAAGAACAGATCGTATTGCCATTGGGAATTAAGAAGCTATACGAAAAGAGTATTAGTCATCTCAGCGGAGGAGAACTTCAAAAGGTTGCAGTCGCTGCATCTCTGATGAGGCCTGCAGATATTTATGCCCTTGATGAGCCATCTGCATTTTTAGACGTTGAAGACAGAATTGCGTTGGCTAAATTTTTGCAGAGGTTCGTTAGAGCCTATAGCAAGTCAGCAATGGTTATTGACCATGATGTCCAACTTATAGACCTGGTTTCAGATAGTCTGATTATTTTCCAGGGTGTTCCTGGCTCAAGTGGTCATGCAACTGTGCCTCTTGCTAAGGAAGTGGGTATGAACAACTTTTTAAAGTCACTTAGCATTACGTATAGGCGAGATCTGGAAACAGGACGTCCACGAGTCAATAAGGAAGGAAGCAGGCTGGACCGGAGCCAGAAAGAAAGTGGTAATTACTATTATATTGAATAATTCCCATTAATGTTACTGATATTACAAACGATTCATGTCTACTTTTCTGAAACGATTATTAGGAAACATATTTACAGAATCAGAGCTTTCCAAGCTTACCTCTTCTTTTGATGTCATAGGCACTATAGTCATCTTAAAAATCCCTGATACATTAATTGATAAAAGGCATGTGATAGCTGCCACTATTCTGGACAATATCAAATCAGCAAGATCGGTCTATATGCAAACTTCTCCGATAATTGGAGATTACAGAACGAGAAAACTGGAGTTGATTGCTGGCGATGATAATCCGATCACTTTCTACAAGGAATATGCCTGTCGGTTTAAGGTAGATGTCGAACAAACCTATTTTTCACCTAGGCTTTCTACCGAAAGGTTTAGGATTGCAAGTCTCACTTCTGAAAACGAAGTGGTCACTAACATGTTTGCAGGAGTAGGAACATTCTCAGTGATTATTTGCAAATACCGGAATGTCAAAAAGATCTATAATGTGGATATCAATCGAGCTGCTCATGAATTGTCAATATACAATTCCAGATTGAACAAAATGGATGAGAAAATAGAATGCTTTTGTGGAGATGCGAAAGAAATTGTAAGCTCCTCTCTCACTGGGAAGTCCAATAGAGTCTTGATGCCACTTCCTGAAAAAGCAAAATACTTTGTCAAAGATGCAGTAGATTGTTTGGAAGAAGGGCGTGGCGTAATTCATTTTTTCCTACATGTAGGAGCAGATTCAAAGAAATCGGCCATAGAAATTGGTAAGGCTGAGACTGAAGACGCTTTCAGTGAGTACTCCCATGATGTTCAGTTCTTGCATATAGTAAGGGAAGTAGGTCCTCGATTTTACCAATTGGTTTCAGATGTCGTGGTCAAAAAGGGGAACTGAATAGTTTTCGTAGCTTTTATTTTTCTATTTTTCCCCTTCAGTTCCTTCTAGTGAGACAGCCGTTGCCATCGTGTATCCCATCCAAGCTATGACACCAACAATCGCCGCAACAAAGAAGAGTAGCGTGAACTTGAGCACCAAAATATCGTAATTTGACAGGAGCAAAAGGTACGCGTAGACAATAAATCCTATCAAAGAGACCAACAAGATAAGGACCCCTAACCGATGTGAAGTCGAGAACTTTTTCATGCTTATGACGTCGCTCACTTGGGGCTTAATTTACCTTTCATCGGATTCAGTCCAATTCTATTGCCATAAGGAAGGCATCTTCTCCGTCACGATAGTAGGATTTTAGCCTAGATTTTATAAAGAATCCAAGCCTCTCATACATGTTGATTGCACTCCCATTGCTCACTCTTACTTCAAGATATATCTCGTCGCCTCCCCGGCTTATAACCCCGTTGATTCCCTCAAGCATTAATGCCTTTCCCACGCCCTTTCCTCTATGCTCTTCAAGTACCCCAACAGACACAACGTGTCCTTTCTTTACAAACCCAAGCTTCTTAAAGTTTGAAAAACCGAACTCGATCTTGCACATTATGTATCCAACAACGTGACTGTTCAGCTCTGCAACAACAAATGATTCGGGCAATTCTTTCAGGATAGATTCAAAGAAATAATCCGAATAATGTTCGGGCAAAGTAGCCAGGTTTACGGTAATTACTTCACCTAGATCCTCGCTTTGACAGCGGCGTATTATGTAGTCTCCTACTTGCCGCAGGGCTGATTGCAATTCATTACTCTAATCGCTGCACAAATTATTTAATCTTATCAACTAGTGATGTCGATGGATGAAAGCAGGCGTGCTAATCTCGGAATCAATAGAGGATGAACTTGATCGCCCTTGCAACTAAACATAGAGCTCCTATGAGAAAACACAAGAATGCAGTATTACAGGCAGGAACTATCACGCGTCCCTGAAAGCAAATTTAACTATCTACAATTCACGTTGACTTGACCATCGAAACTTCTTTGCCAATGTGCATAACGTTACTTGTGATAATCGATATGATCAAACCGAAAAGAAGGCCACCAATGGCATCGGTAACATAGTGTTGAATTAGCAAAATTCTGGTTAATGCAACTATGAGCGGGAAGCTCCAGATCAACCAGCCAAATATCTTGAACCTCTTGTTCAGGGCATAACCAACTATGAATGCGAAAGCCGTTGATATCGCAACATGGTTGGATGGATAGGAGTAGTCTCTGGACAGTGGAGAAAGAGTGTCACCTTCTATCACAAATCCTCTGGAAGTATTTGCTAACATAAAAGGAGACGTATAATCAGGGTTGTGCCTAGCTACAATTGGCTTGATGTATGTTAAAAGTATAACAATCAAGAGAATTGTGATCAGGAGTATGAGTCCCTGTCTTCTAGTTCTCCTGATGATGCTAAGTACTATGGAAATTATGACTAGTGTCACTACATCTCCTAGCGATGTCACACCTATGGTTAACATAGATATCAAATCTGGGCCTTTCGAAATATTGGACACGTAAAGACTAATTGCCGCATCGATGCTAGAAGTGACCTGCGTTGCCACAAATGTAGTAATTATCACGAAAACAAATATTATGATAATGAATTGAGGAGATCTAAGTTCTGGCACCCACATGGGCCATAAATGTGATATATGCAAAATGTGACATTAATGATGATGTAAGGTCAATCTATTTTTTTCTTTCAAAGAATCAAGATCCTGAGTCGATCTTCCAACTGGGAATTAGTCTTTCTGCCTCACATATTTACACTCCTAGTAGAGAATTCAAATCCGAGTGCTAGAACATCTAATAGAGCCTGGACCCTTCACGGATCTCTTGGGCGGATTCAGGATCTTTTGATGCATAATATTCTACCATTCCCATTTTGAGTACTTTTAGAGAAAGTAGCGCACACTTTATACGCGCGGGGCCTAGGTTCAACAAGCCAATGTTTTCTAGGATGTCATTTTTATCCAATTCTTTTATCGAAGTTAATGGCTTGTTCATCACCATTTCAGTGAGCATTGATGCACTCGCCTGGCTTATTGCACAACCCCTTCCTTCGAATTTGATGTCCTTGACGATATTATCTTCAACCTTTAAATGAATATCAATTTCATCTCCGCAAAGAGGGTTGCTATCATGAAAGCTTACATCCGCATCCGAAATCCTCCCCTTATTTCTAGGGTTCCTATAATGATCAAGTATTATCTCTCTGTAAATATCTTCACTCAGAGTCCAAACAACCTCCGCGCACTTTGTAATGCGTCAATCAATATATTAACTTCCTCTTTTGAGTTATAAATGTAGAAGCTAACCCTAGACGTAGCAGAAACATCCAATCTTTCCATGAGAACTTGAGCACAATGATGACCTGACCTCATCGCGATACCGAAGTCATTTAAGATAGTAGCCAAATCATGTGGATGAATATCGCCCAAATTGAAAGATATAACTGCCCCTCTGTCATTCATAACCTTCGGGCCGTATATCGTGATACCTTGAAGCTCATTCATTCTCTCCAGAGCGTATTCAGTAATCTGCATCTCGTGTTCTCGAATATTCTTAAAACCAAGATTGTTAAGATAGTCTATAGCCGCACCAAAACCTATCACGTCAGCAATATTAGGCGTCCCAGCTTCAAATTTGTACGGCAAGTCATTAAATATAGTATTCTGTTTATGGACCTCCTTTATCATATCACCACCCCCAATGAAAGGTGGCATCGCCTCAAGTATTTCCCTTTTCGCGTACAGTATTCCGACTCCAGTAGGACCTAGCATTTTGTGAGCAGAGAAAGCCATAAAATCGCAGTCAAGGTCTTGCACATCCACCTTCATATGAGGCACAGACTGGGCGGCATCTACCAGCACTGGGACGTCCTCCTGGTGGGCAAGCTTGGTCATTTCCTTCACAGGCAAAATTGTGCCTAGAACGTTTGACATTTGAGAAATTGAAAGCAACTTCAAATTGGGATCATGGATTTTTTGTGCAAAATCGTCAATGTCGATTCGCCCTTCATCTCCAATACTCAAATAATCCAAAAACGCGCCAACTTCCCCTGTCACTATCTGCCATGGCACGATATTGCTATGATGCTCAATCTCAGTTATCAGAACTCTATTTGATTTAGTCAGATGGTGGCGAGCCCAACATTTAGCTACTAAATTTATTGACTCGGTTGCGTTTCTAGTAAAAATAATCTCATCTGTAGATCTCGCATTGATTAATTTCGCAACCTTATGTCGAACATCTTCATATGCAAATGTTGCCTCCTCAGCTAATTGATGTACCGCCCTATGAATATTTGAATTGTAGTTCATATAGTAATTGCTGATAGCATCAATCACTATCCTAGGCTTTTGTGTAGTAGCAGCATTATCGAGATAAACTAGCTTGTGATCTCCATTAATCCTTCTTTGAAGAATGGGAAAATCATGCCTTATCTTCTCGACATCTATGGTTGTACTCTGCAACATTTCGCTTTTTTCTCCCTTAGAGAGCGTCCTCAGATAACCAATATCTCTTGCGTCATATTTAAATGAGAGCACTCAGATCTGGCAAAGAATAATGCCATAACAAGAATGTGAATTTTTCAGTTGACTGTAGTTAATCCCCATTTTCGGGCAAAGGCTTAGCACAAGGGAGTAGGAGGATGAGGATTCATTGTGCATAAGTCAGCGCGGTTCCACTCGGCAAGTTTAAATTGGAATCTCGGAAAACTTAGAAAAGAACGTGACAGTTGTCCTTTGGCGAGAGCCCTGGCTCAAGCCGATAACCGATATGGAAACCGGCGCTGAACTTTGTGGTGTCTGTAAGGTAAGCTTTCAATTTATGGACTTTGTGACGTCTTGTGAATTCTGTTCCATCGGGGTCATTCACGATGATTGTGCCCGCCAACATATTTTTCGTGACCACAAAGCATTGTTGGATAAAAAGGTAATATTGCACCGAGACAGGAGGCTCCACGATTATCAATAAACTAGCTGCTCCCTTCGACAAGATCAGAGTCCCTATATAGCCAGCATTTTACATATCCGGTATTAATTTTGAACAGATCTGGATCCTGCAAACATACTTCCATCGCGTGGGGACATCTTCCGTAAAATCTGCACCCCCTCAATTCCGACGCCAAGTCAGGAGGATTCCCTTTGATGGAGTCTATTTTGTTATTGGTGGCACGTATTTTGGGTATAGCCTTGATCAATGCTTGAGTATAAGGATGCCTCGGGTTAACAAGCAATTCAGAGGAAGAAGCAAGTTCTACAATCTGACCAGCGTACATAATACCTATCTTGTCGGCAATCTCAGAAATTAGAGAAATATCATGTGTTATCATCACTATATTCATATTTCTCTCAGCTTTGAGTTTCTTAAGCAAATTCATTATTTGCGCCTGTACGAGGACATCTAACGCCGTTGTGGGCTCGTCTGCAATAAGGATGAAAGGCCGTAGTATGAGAGCCATGGCTATAACAACGCGTTGCTTCATACCTCCACTTAGCTCATGAGGATATCTATCGGCGATCGACTTGTGAAGTCCAACGTCATTCAGTGCTTGATAAATTAACTGTTCGAAATTGCCCTTGATATTGTGCTCTTTCAGAAGCTCCTGTAACTGTTCGGAGATTCTGTAGACAGGGTCCAAACTGTTCATAGCACCTTGGAAAACCACTGCAATTTTTTTCCATCTCATTTCGCGATTAAAATTACTATCTGATAGATCGAGCATGTTTTTTCCTTGGACAAGGATCTTTCCTTCTATGATTCTGCCAGGAGGATTTACCGAACGTATGATTGCGGCCCCTAAAGTACTCTTCCCAGAAGCTGATTCACCGACAATGCCAATCGACTCATTTCCGTTTATTTCAAATGAAATGTCATCAACGGCTCTAACCTTACCACGGCCCGTGAAATAGTAAACCCGAAGGTTTTCTACTTTCAGTCTAGAATCTAGAATGTGCACCGAGTCTTTTGACTTGGGCCTCCGTTGTGGCAATTAATAGATACCAGAGGTCAGTGTCATATGAATCGTTTAGATTTTTTTTGACTCCTGTAACTGCGCAGGGCAAAAAGCCATGTCTTCTCTCGTTTCAGAGAAGAATATTACACTTGATGGCCGATATAACACTGTCGATTGACTCGGTATGTACTGTAGAAAAATACACCCACATGATAGTTGACATTTTGCTCAAAAACAAGTCCTTGACGCGCCTTGCCAACAGGTTATATAACAGCAATGATAATTAACCAAAGTTTCTGTTGAAGACTCCTATTTGCTTGTTTGATGCAAAGACCGGCATCCTCTGTTCGAAGTGCGATGCTAAGTTAACTTCTGGTCAGCTAAATCAAGCAGACGTATACTCCTCTATTAAACTAGCAAAATTGGCCGAAAGGGATCAAGAGATCAGCAAATTTACACTAGTTGGTTCTCACAAGGTGGATGATGATTATATCCTCTTCCTAAGAACTCCGGATATTATTACCATCAGAAGTAACCCTGCAATAGGCAAAAAATTTTCGGGCGAGTTTGACGCTAATATATGGTTTATAGAGGCAGAGGGGACAGATAGGAGATTCATGGAAAACCTCTTTTACCCTCTCAGAGTCTTAAATATGAACTTGATCTGGCTACCTGACGGCAATAAGTTGACAAGGGTAATTGTAAATCAAGTCGCGGCTAATAGATCAAGTTTTCCACTTGATGTGGAAAAGATTAGGAAGGTTGCTAAGGCGGTAAAGAAAATCGATCTCATAGTCGAATTTGAAGCGAATCCAAATTAAGACAGCTTGGAGCTAACATA
>JAATVR010000031.1 GCA_014523665.1 Nitrososphaerales archaeon TH526 | reverse complement strand
TGTTAGAGAGGATTAACAATACTAGATCTCACTTTGCTGACTGCTTAGGCATTGATTTGGTTGACACAGATATCAGTGTAGCAGGATGGATTGAGGATATCCGGGACATTGGGAAATTAGGCTTTGTATCTATGCGAGACTTTACAGGTTTAATGCAGGTCATCGTCGCTGGCGACTTGTTGGATGAAGTAAGAATGATCCCAAGACAAAGTTGCGTTCTCGTAAAGGGAAAAGTTCAGAAAAGTAAAGCGAAAAATGTTGAAGTTGAAATTAAAGCAAGCAAGATTGTCCTGTTATCAAAAGCTAACCACCCTCTCCCCATCGACCCAACCGGACGTGTCGAATCCTCCACGGACAAAAGGATTGATTCACGAGCTCTGGACCTAAGAGACCCAAGGGTTTCGGCAACATTTAGAGTACGCTCTTTTGCATTGCAGACGATACGGGATTTCTTAAGATCGAGACGATTCACAGAAGTGAGTACCCCGAAGATCATTGGAACTTCTACTGAAGGTGGAGCGAATTTATTTCGATGCGATTATTTTGGTAAGGACGCCTATCTAGCACAGAGCCCACAGCTGTACAAAGAGCAGCTAACAGTTGGTTTGGAGCGTGTATTCGAAATAGGACCATATTTCAGGGCTGAAAAATCACATACTGTAAGGCATTTAGCCGAGTTCACTAGTGTGGATGTGGAGGCAGCATTTCTTGATTATACGGATGTAATGAGTATAGTTGCGGATCTAGTGAAAAAAGTAATCTTTGATCTATTGCAGCAATGCTCCTCTGATTTAAGATTGAGTTGGCAGATGAATGCAGAGCTTCATGGTATGGTTAGCCAAAACCAGGACGAAATAAGCCATGAGATGGAGGGAATGTTTGGGATTTCAAATGAATTTAGATTCGATCCCTCGGCATTGAAAATCGAGCAAATAACTTATGAAAAGGCCATTGATGAATTAAGAGGCGTTGGAGAATCTTTGTCCTTTGGTGACGATCTTTCTGACACGGCATTGCGAAAACTTGGCGACTTGCACAAAGGATTTTATTTCATTACAGATTGGCCTATGAAGCTCAAGCCATTTTACATTCATGAGAAGGAAAAACAACAGGAGCTGTCTTGTTCATTTGATCTTCAGTATGGATACCTGGAACTTGTATCTGGAGGTAGACGACAACATGATCCGGAAAAGTTGAAGAATAGGATTGTCGAACAGGGTCTAGATGTAGCAGGATTTGAAGATCATTTGAAAGCATTCCAATGGGGAATGCCACCGCACTCAGGGTGGGGATTGGGTTTTGACCGACTCATGATGGTTCTGACAAATTCCAAAAACGTTCGCGAGGTTGTTTTGTACCCTAGAGATGTAGAAAGACTTAAGCCTTAATAGATAGAATTAATTTTTTATGCGGCATGATTCGAAGAAGAGAATTCTAGCCTAATCTGGATTACTATATCATCAAGGATATATGCACTAAAGTTTTGTGACAGCGTAGAATAAATTAGCCAGACAACAGGGTTAAGTTCCATATATTTACGGTCAGTTAAAGAGGGATAAGCATTTGACGAATGCGAGTGAAATATACCAACTACTTCCATGTTACGAGAGCTAATCTCTTGATACGTATTTATCAGATCATTTGTATCAATTCTAAATGTATAAATCGACTCATCGGCGTTACGCATAGGAACAATACCAAGGACATTAGCCCGTTCACTGGATTCATCGTCGATAAGAGTCAGGGTGCCTTCCAACACTGCGCATGCTTCAACAGGATAAGACTCTTTTGCAATTCTCTCAAGATCAAGAAGGTGTTGTTGGGAAATGGAGATAATAGATATCAAAGGTACTCTAATCAGATAAAACGGATTAATTTCTAATCGTCAAGTCGGAAAAATTCTAAGGTAAGATGATTGGCATTGGAGGGCAGCAAGCTAGGACTCAATATGGTAAAGTTTGTTAGCAGAGGTTGTTGATGCGTATCCAACACCAAACAATGGATTGTTCACATGTTGCAGCAACGTCAGCTGGGAATTAGGATCAGCTATATATGAAGCATCTGTAACAGTCGAAGAATTCGAGTTGGACTGATTGCCATTGGAAGTATCGTTGGTCCCCCCGAAGACGAAGCTGGCCTTCATGAATGGATGCAAGGTGCAGAAATAATCATACCTATCCTCACTGAGATCTGATGTCTGAAGAAGAAATGTATCGTTTGCCATTATTAGTGAAGAGTCAAAAGTCTGTCCCGTATCAACAGAACTAGTCACAGTGTGAGGAGCATTGTCATTGTTGGTCCATTCAATTGAGTCGCCTTTCGATACGTTGAGAACAGCAGGATCGAATGAGGGATTGCCTGGCGCCGAGGCGCCAGCGAGAATACTGACGCCTACCACGGGCCCTGAACTAGATACAGTAGCATTGGTGTCATTCCCTGAAGTCCCGGAAATCCCAGCCGTTGATGCTGATTCATTTTGACTAGTCGAGGATTTGTTTCCTGCTCCCTCCTGGCCCTGAACCGCATCCTCTTCAGAAGGTACTTTAGGAGTAACCAATCCGAAAATGTAAAAAGTTCCCCCACCAACAACTGCCGCTGAGATAAATATCACAGTTAAAGCCTTTACGTATGGACTCTCTTTGTAAGACGCCACTATTATCACAGTTGCAGGTATCGCAATCACCATCATTAATCCGATATAGGCAAAAATGCTAGGCACAGTGGTACTGACTGTTACAGATGCTGCAATGCCAAATGTAACCAGAAATCCTAACGTGATAAATGTAGCTGATTTGGCCCTCGGACTTCTTGGAAAACCATCCTTAAAAATTCCAGCGGAAAGGAAGATTAAGCCGATAAAGAGAGTCAATAGTGACACTGCATGCATTCCGTCGATGAAAGTCTTGGCTATACCTGCAAGAGAGATTCCTACACCTACTATTCCTATCGAAGTAAGGCCTATTCCCGGCGTAAGTAGGTCCCAATCGCTCATATCGTTATGTTGATGGGAGCAGACCCAGATAATTAATCTTTACTGGTGTTACCACTAGATCATTTCAAATTTCACCGAATATGAGATCATGTTATCTGAACCAACAAGATAATGGGTTGATGAAGAAGGATTTGGTCGAACCCTCCCCGTGTTCGCTGACTTTGAGATATTGATCCTAACTTATGTAAGAAATTTTATCTCCTTGATCAAAAGAGTACAGATATCCGTCCCTTGAGCCCACATAAAGTATCCCCCCCGCAAGACATGGCGATGAATCTATCATGTCCATTGTTGGAAACCTCCAAAGTAGCCCGCCTGTAATTAAATCAAAGCAGTATATGTGCGAATCAAGCGACCCAACAAAAACTCTCAGACCTTTTGTGACAAGTGGTGACGACCATATCTTCCCAGCAGTTTTGTACTTCCATAGTGAAGAACCATCAGCAGATCCCACGCAATGCAGATGACCATCAGAGGATCCCACCAAAATATGATCTTGGATTAAGGATGGTGAGGACAGCACTGGGGATCCCAAATCTGAGGTCCAAAGGATCGTACCATCCTCTTTGTTTATTCGATATATGTTGCCGTCTTGAGTCCCTATGTACAGCGAAGGAAATGCGAAATCGTCGCGGTCCTCATCACCATTGGACAGACATGGAGAAGATGATCTGATCTTACCCGCAAGTTTAGTTTCCCAGACCATATTGCCGTCCAAGTCAAATGCATACAACCTACAATCATCGGAACCCACGAAGATTCTCTCCCCATCAGAGGCCGGAGAGCACCAAATCTCGCCACCGCTAGTAAATTGCCATTTGAGATTCCCTTCAGTACTAAGGGCATAAATCTTTCGGTCCAGACATCCAAAAACATGAATATCTTTGACGGAACATATCGATGAGAATACTCCGCTTGGCAGTTCGAACTTCCACATCTCTGTCGCATCGTGAACGTCGAAAGCACAAACTATATTATACTTCCCATCAGTGGCTGGATCGTTGAGCCAATTTGAGAAGGTTCCTACTATTATACAGTCCCTGTAAATCGAAGCGGTCGAAACTACTGGACTTGATATATTTGTATGCCATTTTACAACGGAACTCCTTGCTTCAATTCGATAGATGCGACCAGTCATCGTGCACACATACACTGAATCATAGTCTGATACCGGTGAGGATAGGATAGGACCTACTTTTATCATTGCTTTAAAGATTGGCTTACGGATAAAAGCAGAGCCGGATGCACCTGTTCTTTGGGAACTACCTTTGAAGCAAGTCCACGATTCCTGTGATTTTAGGTCTGATGGCAATGACATAGGATATGCTGTTCAGTTCTGATTAAGGGATATGTCTTCACCTAATAATATATTGAAGGCGTGCAAAGTCGTTGACACCGCAAACTGTTTTAGGTAAAGGACTAACACTTAAAAATAGGCGCAGATACTCAACGGCTTATAGCTTGGCTGCCAGAAAGAACACTTCACGAAAGAAGAGATTAATAAAGCGTACAAGGCAGAATAGACCTGTACCGGCCTGGGTCATCATTCGTACTCATAGGCATGTTAGAACAAATCCCAAGAGACGTCTCTGGCGTAGGACAGATGTTAATGTCGGTTAAGACTATAGGAGGAGTGTGAAGGATAAATGTCTGTAAACGAAACTCCCGAAGAGAGTATCTATACCGTTAACTTCAGAAAAGCCTGGATTACCCCGGAATATAAGCGAACAAACAGGGTAATCGGTATTTTACGAGAATTCGCCATTAGGCACATGAAGACTGATGACATAAAGATAGATCAATATCTGAATAGATATTTATGGCGGAGAGGAAAACGGAATCCTCCGAGAAGAATCCGTGTTCGAATGACCAAAGACGAAACTGATACGGTCGTGATCTCACTCTATGAAGAATTCAAAGAGAAAAAATCTCAAACACAAGATCTTGAATTAAAGAAAGTAGCTGAAACACCAGAAGAGAAACCTGCGGAGGAGAAGCAAGATGCTGTGGCCAAAGAACAAGTTGAGCTTGAGGATTCGCTGAAAAAAGATGGCAAGGATTCTGCCGCAATTGAGTCTGATGATGATAGTAAAAAGGAACCGGATCAAAAAACAGCCGAGAAAAAACCAAAGAAGAAATCTTCTCAAAAGAAAAAATCCACTAAAAAAGAATCTTGAAATTCATTTTTCAACTCTTAATTCATTCTGATCAATGAATAATTTCGGTTGTAAATCGGAGGTTCAGCTTTGAAGGCCAGTGTACTTGGCCTGGTTTCAGTAGTGTGCTCAACAAAAATTAAAATAATCCTTGGATTAATTCAGCGGTATGTGGGGTATAAAATTATGGAAGCCACTATAATTCAAATCAAAGTTGTAACTGCGACAGCTCTTTTATCCGCTGTTATTTGTCTGCCAACTATCTGTCTCCAGTCGTTATCAGGTCAACAACAACAAAATGAGAGCGGTATAGGCGATAAATCCTTACAGACCATCAACATTCAAAACATTACCTCTCAAATGCAACCACTTTCTGGTAATGAATCTAAATTTGCCACTTATTTTTCTCCTGAATTAGGCATCCAGATCGATCATCCCACCGATTGGTCGCCTATTATTAGAAAATTCCCTGATCAAGTCCAGGTTCTGGAATTCAATACGAGTAGATCCGAGATGATGCAGCTTCTCCCTCCCACAGTTCGGATCTCGTCTGCTCCTCAACCTGATATTCCGAACCTACAACAGCTGACAGAGACTCTACTTTCGATAGCAAGTAATTATCCAAAGTTTGATCTCAAGGACAATGCTACACAAGCCCTAGGAAACGTTACAGCCCAAAAGGTTTTATACACTTACGGAAGCGCTGACCCTTCCCAACAATTATCACTCCAAGCAATGGACATCTGGACCATAAAGGATGGAAAGAGGTACGTATTCTCGTACATCGCTCCAGTGTCAGAATTTTCGATTAATCTACCTGTTGTCGAACGCATGTTGAATTCGCTCTCCTTTGACTAAAATATAGATATGGGGGAACCTACGTAGTGCGAGGCTCGTTCCATGTTGGAAAGATGCAGCTTTAGCTTGCCCAAATATTTCAGAGCTTCTCGATCGAAAGCGTAAACTCCATGGCTTCCAAAGAAAAAATGTCGCATCTGGCCCAATCGAAGAGCTTTGTGAACTCCTTCAATGACAACCATGATTGTATTGATTCTAAAAGCCTAGATTGTATTTCGTCACCCAAGGTCTGGGTAGAAGCATTTGGCTGCTCGGCTAATATTGCCGATTCTCAGGCAATTACAGGTATCCTATCAGCTAGCGGGTTTGAAATAGCCAAGCCAGGCGAAAAGCGTGATTTGAACATAATTGTTACCTGTTCGGTAAAGGACACTACTGAACATAAAATGATCAGCAGGATAAAGGCCCTTTCACTAACTGGTAAGCCACTCATAATTGCAGGGTGCCTTGCAAAAACTGAGACTGCCAAGCTTGAAAGGCTGTTCAGCGGTGCTTCGTTATTAGGTCCAAGGTCACTAACTAGGACAGTCAGCTGCGCTAACGCAGCACTTCAGGGTAAGAAATCTCTCGAATTGGAAGATGTAGACGGGAGGGAAAAGTTGAACATTCCCAGAGTGAGGATTAATCCGATTGTCAGCATAATTCAGATAGGAGTCGGGTGTATGAGCGAATGTACCTTTTGCCAAACCAAACTTGCTAAAGGGAATATAACAAGTTATAGGATCGGAGATATAATACGAGCCATTGAAAAAGACACCAAGGATGGGTGTCGAGAAATCTGGCTTTCTTCTACTGACAATGGTTGCTATGGCTTTGATATTGGCACTGACATCACCGAACTGTTGAAAAAATGTAAGTCAATTGCAGGTGATTTTAGAATACGGATAGGAATGATGAACCCAATGTACATGAGATCTCTAAAGGAGGGACTGAATGATCTTCTTGAAGAATCATCTCGAATATACCGATTCCTGCACATTCCTGTCCAGAGCGGAAGCGAACGGATCTTGCGGTCCATGAAGAGAGGCCACACTGCCAAAATGTATAAGGATGTCGTGAAATCCTTCAGGGAGCGAAGGCCAGACATCACCATTGGGACGGATATTATAGTTGGCTTTCCTGGTGAAAATGAAATCGATTTTGAGAATACGCTGGAGTTAATTTCTGAGAGTAAACCCGACATCGTGAATTGCTCTCGATATAGTGCAAGGACTGGGACTCCTGCGTCAGTTTTGGAAGGTAGATTGGCTACTGAGCTAGCAAAAGATAGGAGCACCCGTCTTCATCAGCTTGCCGCAGAGGTAACCCGCGAGAGAAACAGGCAGTGGGTTGGTTGGAGGGGTGGAATTGTCATTGATGAGATTGGGCAAAACTTCGTGCAAGGGAGAAACTATGCATATAAACCAATTTTCATCCGAAAAGGAGAACTTGATATCGGTTCGCCACGATTGGGGGATCTAATCATGGCTCATGTAAAAAAATATTCCTCCCGTGCATTGGAAGCAGTTGTGCTCAGTTGAAGTCAGATAATCGCTAAATATTGGAGGGCATAGGTGATAAGGAGGCCAGCCTAACATAAGTATAGTATGATTTATCGTAACTTTTAACTAGTATAAATTATACTCCTATCTGGGGGGGCTGCAGGACTGTTAGAAAATCTATCACGTGATTCTTTAATCAAGATGAGAAATCCCATTCTACTTTTAGGTGTCGGAGGTCTAGGTAGCAGGCTTGCACCAAGGATCGCCAATGAACTGGGGTGTGCTTGTTCGATAGTTACAGATGATGAGAAGTTTGAAACCGGTGGATATCCTACTGTTCTGATAAACACAGAATCATGGGTTAACCCATCTGGACGCAAACTAAGATTCTACGCTCAGGCCTCACTGGATAAGATAAGGTCTTTGGTTGCGGGCTTTAACACTGTTCTGATAATAGGTAATCTAGCTGGAAAGGCTGGTATCGCACTTTGTCCGATAATTTGTAACAATATCAAGAATCAACGCATTTTTACCTCACACCAAGTTGGTGAAGGCTCATATTCTTCAACTGATTCATTGCCACCACAATCGATACCAACTTCCCATATCGATGTCATTTCCTTCGTCATTATGCCTTTCAAATTTGAAAAAAACCGAATCTTTGATGCAGGTATTTGCCTGCGGAGGTTACGAGAGTCCTCTGATGCAGTAGTCGTCATCGACAATGATGCCCTATTGGACAATAATCCTGATTTGACAATTTCACAATGTTATGATCTCGCTAACCAAGCTATCTTTGACACTATTTCATCCCTTTATCAAACAGAGTTCCACGGGGACCTGAATTTGTTAGGAGTTGGTAGACCTGATAGAGAATCGGTTTCCGCCTCAGCGTTGGATTCGCTTGCAATGCTCCTGGATAGTGCTGATGCAGATTCCGTGAAACGTACATTAGTATATGTTATGGGCGGTGACAGGGTATCCGTAGGTGCAATGAACGGTCTGATCAATACTGTACAGACGATCTTTAAAAAGGATAATCTGAGCGATGTGAATTTGATGATCTCAAATTCTGGACATATTAATGTGCATCTTCTTGCCTCAGTTATCTCTCGGACAAAATTCGATAGCTATGATCCCTTGTCTGAGATTATTCCTTCAAAGAATATTCTTGACTGGGAGGAATTGGATTGTTCGCCTGAATTCAGTCTAGATATAAGAAGCGTTGAATAGGTTAGGAGACTCGTGCATATTATTTCCAATCAAGAATTGGAGTAACTTGATGTCTTGACTGTAGGTTCAAGTAACAAGGGCCTCGTAGGTTATTAGTTCATAAAATGCCTGGAAGTACCTGACCTAGCTCGTCGTCGACTATATGCAACTTTAAAATCCAACGCTGCCAATCTTGATTCACAGCCGCCCTACCTAGCTCGGTGTTCATTAAGGACCCTAATTCCCGGTCTTTCTAATCACTTCACGTGATAATTTAGAATACTGCCAGTTTTAGGTCGATTTTGCGAGGTCTTTATTCCTATTCAGAGGCTTTGAGAGCTCGCTGTAGCACTCGCATCTCTCGTAGATCAACATAAACTTACCGCATCTTTCACACAATTTGAAGAGAACCTCACCGTCCTGCCGTTGGCCAGTCATTAGAGCCATACATACTATCCGTCTTCTAGGTATAAAAATTTGCCTTGAGAAACTAGATCTAAAGCAAATTGATATCTAATTGGGGCATTCAATCAATATGTAGACAAATTTTATACGATTTATTAAATTTCTTTTAATTACTATCTCTACTCGTCACGTGAAAAAAGACGTGATTGAACAATTTGCTGTGTTGCATCAATCAAAAGCTCTGCATCCTTCAGCGTGTGAGAAGAGGAAATTGCACCCATTTTCTCGGGAAGGAAGAAAATGTTGTGTTTTGCAATGAGGGCGAAATGATATTTTCTGAGTAAATCTTTGTTCGATAGTCCAACGTCTAACGCAGAGCTTATTTTTCTTACGTTATTGTTGAGAAAATGAGTCATGAACAAAGAACCGACCCCTGTTATGTCTACATCGATCTTTGAGTCAGAAAATACCTTTTCTAGCCCTTTTCTTATCCTCTGACCGATCTTGTCTATGCTAGGGTATATAACAGACTTGTTCTGCTTAAGATATCGCAAAGTCGCCAATCCTGCTGTCATAGTCAGAGGATTGGCAGCAAAAGTCCCACCTCCAACGTAACAGACAACTTCACTCTTGTCTTTTCCGACAGGGTTACACAACGACATAATGTCCTTGTCACCGCACAGTACTCCGATAGGCAAACCTCCTCCGACGATTTTTCCCAGGGTAAACAAATCAGGCTCCAATTTATACTCATGTGCAGCACCCCTGAAAGAAAGACGAAACCCCGTAACAATCTCATCAAGTATAAAAAGAGCATCATTTGCTGTTGCAAATTCCTGCAAGCCATGGAGATAGTCCCTTTGTGGGGTGATGCAGCCTGCCCCACCAAGTACCGGTTCTACTATTATGCATGCCAAATCATCTCGTATTGTGTTGAGGATTTTTAGAGATCTTTCTAGATCATTAAATGGAATGGATTCGACAAATTGCTCTTCATCTTGTATTAGACCCAATCCCTCGTCAAGTTCGAAAGGATAATTGACAGATTGTAGTAGATTGGTGTTATAGCCGTGCCAACCTCCTACGATCTTTGCGACGACCCTTCTTCCTGTTCTAGCCCTAGCGAGCCGAATCGCGTACATGGTAGCCTCAGATCCGGTACTAGAATAGCGAATTAATTCCGCACGAGGCATTGCATCCTTTATTGCATAAGCAAGGTCCAAGCTCAATTTGTTGACAGTTCCGAATAGTGTTCCACGATTTGCCTGATTCCTAACAGCAGATGCAACTACTGGATGCGAATGGCCAATTAGCAAGGCCCAATGACCCATCCAATAATCCGTATACTTATTACCATCTACGTCTAGCAGATTCTTTCCCTTAGCGGACTTTGTATAGAAGGGATAAGGCTCGAAATGCCTAATATTGTGACTGATACCTCCAGGAAAGCATAGCAAGGACTCTCTGTATAGTTCACGAGATTTCCGAGTTCTTTTAGAATATTTTTTTTGAATTTTGGTGGATACTGCTAGACTCATCGGTCGCTTACTAGATTCTGAACACTTTTTAATTGTTCGGACAGGTTAAAT
>JAATVR010000403.1 GCA_014523665.1 Nitrososphaerales archaeon TH526 | reverse complement strand
TGGCACATCTGTTGTTTGAACTCGAACATATGCATTTCCGTCAAGAATCAACTTCACCAAGCCTGACATTTGATTTATGTCCAACCTTCCAGTGAAATCAGAAGCTGTAAAGTTACCTTCAACTAGCGTTCCGCTTATTGGTCCACTTACGCCTTCATTGACTGAACTTCTAAGTTGAACCAAGTCAACAAATCGTCCACCACTGGAGGCTGCGACAAAAACATCTGTAACTTTATCAATATTATCTGCATCTATTTTATATGTCATGGTATTACCATCTCCAACAACCGCAAATTCTGCGCTCCCAGTTGCATTGGTTGTAATAGGGGGAAGAGCAGATTCTCCAGTCAGATTTGCAGTGAACTGTGAGGCATTCTGCGATGGTTGCTGAGCCTTTACGAATTGATTAGGTGCAATTATGACGATGGCCGCGGTTGCAAGAGCCACAATCACGGACGCTACAGTTATATGATTTGTTCTATTCATTACGATTACGGGCATATAATAAATATAAGAGGTTTTCTGTCATCATAATTAGTACATAACGGCCTCTGTTTGTGCTGTAATGGGGGGACGAGGTAACCATCCCAAAATATGTATCTTTCCCATAACTGTAACCATTGCTGTTCTCGCTGAATTGAAATAGAAAATAGAAGCTCAGAGTTTTTAAACTCTAAACTCTAAACTCTAAACTCTAAACTCTAAACTCTAAAGGACTCGGATATTATTGGGTAATTCTTTCTTTTACCTTTCTAATATGTGAACATTCTGTTTGCTTAATCGCAAACCATTTACATGTACAAAGATATCGTTGCTTTCTAATGCTAAAATAGACGTTATAAGTTCTATGCTGGTTTGTATTCGATTTGACAATATAGCCTCCTTCCTCTGGGTCTTCTGCTACAGCCACCAGTTATTTCACTTTCCCACTGAAATATCATCATTTTCACATATAAAGCTATTTAACAATATACCCAGTATTTGAAATCTAGAGATATCTAGTGAGATTGCTTTCTTTTTTGTACTTAATAAGAATTTGATGTCTAATCTTCATTCAATTCAATTTCTATTCAACGGATCATAAATACAAAGATTTGAAGTGTATTAAACCCTAAATGCATCTTAGTACACTAAGTAGTAAATATATGATCAGAGTACAATGAATGTATAAACTTCATCTATCATCGTACAACATATTTGAATAACATTCTGTCGAACTATGATCTACTGTAATAACATCTCTCCCGTGATGGATGTTTACGTAATCTACTTGAAAACGTTTAAGCTGTTCACAGACTTATCTCAATAATAATAACATGTTGAAAGATGGAAAGTCTCAGATTTCAGATATGAAAATCCTTAGCTCTTTTCTAATAGTTGGTTCGACATTATCCATCCACCTCAAGAATTTTGAAGTTGAAGGAGATGGTGGTACAAAGTGTGTATATAAGGTTCATGTCATCTCTTCAAAACAGCTAACATCATACTTTTTATTAGCAACCAAAATTTTTTATTCTTCAAATTCTCGGAATGATTTATCAGCAAATGGAAAGCAATACCATCGGATAATGCAAGAAGAGCCTTTGCTATCTCCTTAGATTCATCGTGACGAGACTTTAACAGACCACCATTATTTCCTACATCACCTAATAATTTTTCAATAGAAATTACCACTTTCTCGATGCAGCTCTCTAATTCACTTTTTATTTTCTTACTACGTCTACTGGCACACCACATTTCAAACAGAAAAGCGTAAAATTCAGGATGTTGTTGTAAATTCATCAAGTATCTATCCAGTATCTCCTCTACCACTTCTTCCGCAGAATTGCCCTTGACTCCCGTTAAAGAAGATTGTACAAGGCTACTAGAACTCTTTGCTAATGCTTTACTTACTAAGTCTTCTTTGTCTGTAAAATAATAGTGTAAAATGCCTCTGCTAACATGAGCAGCATTAGATATATCGGCTATTGTAGCATTTTCATAACCTTTCGTAGCAAGTACTTTCAACGAAGCTTGTAAAATATGATTCACCTTTTCTTCTCTACGATTAGACATCTCTTCTCTTTCAATTACGATGGATAATGATTCTCTCTATTAAATATACTGGACAACCAACCAAATAAATATATATTAGTGCATCATAATAATGTTGGATGGCCAACCAATATCAAAATGGTATAAAAAACAATGGGATTAGCAAAGAAGATATCGTGATAGTTGGGGGAGGAATAGCTGGCTTAAGTGCTGCTATTTTTCTTGCTCGCGCAGGAATGTCTGTAACCATCATAGAGAGGTCAACAGAAATAGGCGGTCGAGCAAGAACATCAATATCTGAAGGTTTTTATTTAAATCAAGGTCCACATGCACTTTATCCTGCAGGCCCTGGTGTTCGAATTTTAAAGGAGTTGGGGATAGACTATGTTGGCAAAATCGTTACAACAGATGGTTATTACATCTTAAAGCAAGGTCAAAGATATCTCATGCCAATTAGCCTAAATCAATTTCTAACAACAAAGTTACTTAAAGGATTTCGAAGCAAGATAGAAGCTATTCGATTCTTTGCATTCTTACACAAAATGAATTCTGATAAAATTCAAAACATAAGCTTACAGAATTGGATAGACGAAAAGATCCATAATTCAGACGTTAAAGATCTAGTAAAAATGGCTGCGCGGATTACAACGTTTACTAATAACGTAGAGATGCAAAGTGCCGGATCAACTCTATCCCAACTTCAAATAGCCTATACTGGGGGTGCGATGTATATAGATGGAGGCTGGCAAACACTTCTGAATGGTTTAATCGTAGCCGCTAAGGAAGCAAAAGTAAAGATCCTAGCAGGTATATCGGTAATAGGTATAGAACGTAGTAATAAGCCTAACAATGATGATAATTCGTGGCTTTGGACGTTACATCTTTCTGATGGAAATGAATTGTTATCCCAAGCATTAATCATAGCAGCAGGTCCGCGAGACGTTTATGAATTGTTGAAAAATACGAATGAAATTAGCGCCCATTTTCTATCTCGTATAGCTAAGGAATCAAAACCAGTAGGAGTTGCTACTCTAGATATTGCACTAAGTACTCATCCCAATCCAGGTATCTATGGTGCATATGGTCTCGATGAACCATTATATCTATCCACACATTCTGCTTTCGCCAGACTTTCTCCTCATGGAGGATCATTAATTCATGCAATGAAGTATTTGGATTCTTCGGTTCAATCAAATCCAATTAAAGTTCGAGAAGAATTGGAAAACCTAATGGATACGCTTCAGCCTGGATGGAGAAAATTTGTAATTAAAGAAAGGTTCTTACCAAATATGATAGTTTATAATGCTTTGGTTACCGCTAAGCAAGGGGGCATATATGGAAGACCTGATGTAAAAATTCCTGACGTAGAAAACATTTACATCGTGGGAGACTGGATAGGACCTCAAGGGTTGTTGGTTGACGCAAGTCTTTCAAGTGCTAAACGAGCCGCTGAATATATATTGAGAACTACAAAAGAGATGCAAAGAATGATGATAATAAAACAATAATTGTCTAACTAGAATATCAAAAAATAGACGTTTATTGATTCTCTTATTTCTTTCTTATTTCTTTCCCTAGTCATCTACACCCAATGATTTTACTGGTTTATCTTAACTACAAATTCTTATCGTATCTATGAGTGCAAAAGCAGTACTGCGCAATCCAATATGAATATTCATGTCATAAGGCCTTCTCATAACAAATCTCCCTCTTCTAATTGAGAGTATAATCATATCCAGGTTTTCCTCTCATTTCTTGAGATATTCTCCACCTCAAATGATTATGGTAGCTCAATCTACCCTAGAATACCATGAAAAAGCAGCTGGCGCTTTCAATGGGATATTAGCTAAATGTGAAGTACTTCTACTATACGCTTACAGAGCATTATGATTATACTGAGGCAAAGCTTTTTTAAGAAAATTTTGATGTAATTGATCATGTTTGTAGCAATAGTAAGATTTCCGTCAATAAAACCAGATCAGGACAATGAATTTAGAGAATGGTTTAATTGGTCGACGCAACTCTAAAAAAATCTCCGGGATTCATTTCGCGTAGACTCCTTGCAGGAAAAGATCAGGACTATGTGGCAATAGTTGAGCACAGTAGATATGACACGTTCATGGCTATGCGTTCAACAAATGAACACAGGTTGGTTCATGAAAAAGCTTTATCATTATTCAATGGAGCGTCCAAAATGGAATTCTTCCAAGAGATAACTGTTGGCCAAAAAGATTAGAGATCGCAAAATAGTTACATGTAATTGATCTCCCTCTCCTGCTGATTGGTCTTGTTGTTCTTCATCCATTTCTTGCTCAAGATAAGCATAGAGAGGTTGGTTGTATTGTTAAGTGTACTTCGCTTTATCTTAATACCGCATATTCAAATATTAAGTAATACCACAAATAAGTTACTTTTCATCTTTTGAGATTTGATCTTTTGGACAGAAACATAAAAGAAAATAGGTCTAAGTCTTCTCTTTGATCATTTTAGGCTTGCCGACTCTTTCCTTGGCTATAATTACAGCTGTTATCACAATGTATGCAATTTGAAATACTTCTGTAGCAATGGCCATTTCACTGACTGGTCCGCCTCTACTGGTGATTGGATTGTCAGGAATTCTGGTAATTACCCATATTCCGATAAGAATAACGGTACCTGTGATTCCAATAGCGTACCAAATTCTTCCCCATCTCTTTATCATTGGCAAAACCCAGAAGAGTTGTGCTATACCGGCCACAAGGAAAAAGATGGCATTATTAATATTGGAGTTGATAGCATTAGATACAAGAATAAGATGTAAAATTCCAGCAATCCCAGTACAGGCTGCTGCTCCATAATAAAGTAATTTTCTATTAGTAATCATTTTTGTTGATTTATTAAAATACCCGCAATATAAGTTATAAGAATATCATTCTAATTTTTAGGATTGTAGATATCAATAAATCTGCAAGTATCAATCAGACGTAGTAAAGTATAGGACACCTAATGCATACTTTGTCGGAAGAATCTACACCATTTCAAATTCGAGAAAATTCTAAAAAGTATGTCAATATACTTTGTAGGTACAAGTAGGGTACAGCAAGAATAGCAAGAAAAATGGCCACCTAATTAGAAAAGATGCTGAGAGAGGTATGTGGCAAAAAGATTTTCAATTTAGATGATATATTGAGATATTCCTAAGGCATCTTTATTAACTGCAAAGAACAGTGTAGTGTCAGTATTATTATCTATTTAGATATAGAAATTTCTCCATCTTACCCTTCGACTTTAGTATAACACATAACTATGGTTGTCCTAACAATATATTTCTATATATTTCGATACACCATCTATTAATTAGTTGATATGAGAAGATCGAATAATAATGGATCGGAAAATGGAAACAAGGAAGAGAAGGAGGCTAAAGAAATAATTCTGAGAGAAGTACAAAATGTACATGCTAACCCTTCAGAAGTTAGACAAGATGATTGTGTAGCATGTCATGTGTTATTCACGTTAGTTGATAAGATGCAAATAAGTGAATCAAACGCTTCCGACCTGCTATCCCAGATCCTCTTTCATGATCCACAGTTGAATGATTCTTTTATAGAAATGGTAGAAAGTATTCATATGAAACAAAGGAAAATGGCTATCCCGTTTGTATTAAAGAGTCGGAATGCAAAGGATCGTCACATTGAATCAAACTTTAAGAACTTTCTAGAAGAGCTATCA
>JAATVR010000402.1 GCA_014523665.1 Nitrososphaerales archaeon TH526 | reverse complement strand
TCTATCCTCCGTAATCTTGTACTACAAATTTGCAAGTCCCTGCATATAAGCTACTCAATAAAGCTTATCCTTCCTTTCACTTAAATATCTCTAGATCTTAATCAGTATTTAATTTTGTCCTCAAAGGATTTGGAAAACTGGATGTCTTCGATGGCAATGTCGAAGGAGGAAATAGAGTCATTTCTTTCGGTTCCAAGAGTTGCAAGAATGGCGACCGTTAATAATGGAAAACCACACCTGGTTCCTGTATGGTACTTCTATGACGGAACAAATTTCGTCTTGACAGTTACCAAAGATACGAAAAAGGTGAAGAACCTGAAAGAAAATCCAAATGTTTCTATTGCGATAGATGTCATTGAAGGGCAACCTGGAAATAGTTCATTCCTCAATGGTAAAGCAGTAATAATTGAAGGCGAGGCAGAGATAAAAGATGACACTGATCACTCAGTTGCAATGAAGATGTATGAAAGATATGCTGGCAAGGAGGCGCTTAATAATCCGATGGTTCAGTTTAGTATAAACTTGCCGCGACACATATTGGCCGTCAAACCAAGGAAAATTTTGTCATGGGATATTTCTAAGATTTTTAATATGAAACGATGAATACATTGGGATATTATTAGTTGGGGCGCGTTACTATTCGAATCAAGTGCATAATTCAGCCTCCTCATATCTTGAATCTAATTTCTGGCCATCCAATAGTCGAAACAACTTCAGTCTTGCTCTGCAATTCTTCAATATCAAAGCTAAACTTGGCCATTGTGCGTTTATGTTAATGTGCAAGAGTTGCATTCTTATTTATGGATTTTGGCTTATCAGCATATAGGAATAAAACGTTGGGCAATCGTGAATAGAATACATTATTCACAACGATGTATCAATGTTGTCATCTGAATTAGGACTATTCTTTCTTAACCCACTTATCTCCTTTCTTTTTATAATCTCTTTTTACTGCTGCCCACGAAACTTTGTGTGCTACTTCTTCAGCACCTTCACCCTTACCACCGCGTCTTTTATCAGGATTTCGATATTGTTCAATGGCATTATCATGTGTCTTTTTGTATATATGTTGCGCATGCTCTGGCAGTGAATCTATTTGTTTTTTCGTCCTAGCAGATAATTGTTTATCTGATCCTTTTGATTTTTTTCCTTTTGCAGCTTTTTCAGTTTGTGTTTTAGGCATTATATATCCATAATATGAACAACATGATATAAAATAGGAATACAGAAATAGATAGCGATTTTCCGACTGGTGGATCAAGCTTCTATTCTTTGATAAATTCCCTAATGTTCATGATTCTCGAGGTTTCTGCAGAGAATTTTTGTTAATCCTGCTCTTTGAATTGGATATTGGGGCTTGGCAGTCACAGCTTGGTTTTTTTTGGAAAATTCTCTTTTTAGGTCTGGAGTTGAATACGCTGTTGAAAATATCTCCGTGATATAAATACTAACCAACAGTGGATAAAGATATCACTGTGGCGGTCGGAGGTTCATTGGAGTTGTACAACCTCATAAGCCAAGTGATTTTGACGACCCCGTTTCGATATTCCGACAAAAAATCATAGTATTTGAACGACGTATAGAATTGAGAATAGTACAGATGATGAGACACTATGAGAGGCATACCTAGGCGTTGCAGGAATGAATCCATTAAGTTAGCAAGATTTGATTGATCCTAGTCTCGTACTTGAAATGAGGAATTATGTCTGATTGAAAAAACGGCAGGGAACTATTCCTTCCCTACCATTGGCCATCCAATGGCTCTGGGGGGAGCCGGACTGAATTACCAATATGTAATTACATAATATCAGATACAAGTATTGTACTAAATCTGAAAGACAATCATTTGTGCAGAATCAACAGGAGGTGTTATGGAAGCAAAAAGGAGGAGTTTTATCGCGCCCCTTTCATTTCAAATAAATAGATCGTCAGGGAGCTAATAGACAATTCCAAATCAACTAGTCAAAATATGGCCAAAAGAGTAAAGGCTCCTTTGCCTATCGTTGAGAGGAGGA
>JAATVR010000401.1 GCA_014523665.1 Nitrososphaerales archaeon TH526 | reverse complement strand
TTTTGACTACACTATCTTTTTTCTTCTATAAACACTAGCTACGTCAATGTAATCATTCTAATTTATTAATGAGCGCTAGCTTTTACCTTTCTATGATTTCATACTGCTATGTACGCTGTTAATGGTATTTTCCGCGTAAGAGTCCAGGACGCTATCCTAATACAATACTGCTAATTATATTAATAGCCGTAGATGGACTGTAATAGGCTGCTGGCTGTGCAGAATACGTTACCACATACCATTTATTATCTTTGAAAGTCCAGGCCTGTGTCTGTTTAATATCGAGTAGGTTATTGGTTATTAAATATGTAATCTGATACCCTGGCAGTCCTGATATTACTGTAGGAATAGATTGCAACAAAGTAACGTTACCAAAAGTTTGCCTTAGATGAGCAATAGTGGAATTCAAGGTTTCATTTATCAGAAATTTGGTAGATTTAGAAGCGTCACTAACAAGCGGCCTAGTTGGCTGAATGGCAAACGAACCAACGCTAGTATCCAAATACTTTTTCATAATACTCTTCAAATATTCACTCTGATTTAATACGACAACATTCGCGTTCTCAGAATAACCAATACTTCCATTAATTCCAGCATTATAAAAGTCTACTAGTATGCTGTTACCTGAAATATTTCCAAGCTGTTCTAGCACGTTCCAACCTGAGGGGTAATTGACTCGTATGCCTGCAGTCATATTTTCGTACGTCCGATAATTTACTTCAGATAAATTCCCACCAAAGTCAAAATAAATCTGGCCGGCTGCAGAGAATTGTTGAGTTAGATCTGAATATGAAATAAAAATCGTAAGCAATATCAGGCCACATAGTGCAACCCATGGGATTAGGTGTCTCATTTCTCGCTACCGATACACCTCTTTCTAAGCAACAGGTATAATAGTTTAATTTTATTTCAATATTGCTATCCTCACCTTTCTAAGCCTTAATGGCTAGTCCGTTACTTTCACCGGTTCGAACAATACATCAGTGTCGACAGATGTTAGGTAAATCACAAAGGATTTCTGTTATCATAAGTAGGGGTAGAATTTGCCGAATCAATTATCAGTGTTCTTGGGAGCCAACAGCTGCTAATCTTGAAAATGCTACTGTCGCTCATGCTAATTTGGTCGACGCTTCTCTAAGAGGACGAGACGATCAGCTCCAATGGCACGCCTGTCGCCGGCAATGAAACCATCGCCTGACAGTCATCCGGACTGAAGTTCCCAGACACACGTCATTTCTACAAGCCTTGTCCCGGTGGTGCGGCGGTAGAAGTGGAGACAAAGTCTCATTTGATGGAACACTAATTTAGAAAATCCAGTTTTCTTGAATTGGTCTCTTTTTTGTCTATTTTAAGAATTTTATAACATCTCATTAATTGTGTAACCTTATTAAAGGGGACTTTATTACCAGAACAGTAGAACATTATAGACGATTAAGGAATGAAAAATGTAAAACGACAAGGAATAATATTGGGATTTGTTGTTTATCTAGGTTTAGTTTCGATTCTTACACAGGTTTTGCCTTATATTTTCGGTCAACCTCTTATTCTACCCAATCAAATCAGGAGAGTTTCTAATCTCTCTGTTAACACATTAGAAATCAGGCCCCATGCATTAAATGTGAATGAGAAAGGAAGCAACGATCTTCTCCCTAATAAAGTCATAATCCTAAATTTTGATGATTCATACAAAAGTCAATTCACCTATGCTAAACCAATCTTAGACATGTATGGTTTTAAAGCAACATTTTTTCAAGTTTGCAATTGGATTGATTCTGGATCAGAAGAGAATGAGAAGATGAGTTGGAATGACATCACTGAATTGTCCAAGGAAGGACATGATATAGAAGCACATACCATGACTCATCCCCATTTAGATAAACTATCCTCCTCAGAATTAGATTATGAGATAGGCCAATCAAAACAATGCCTACTTGATCATGGAATAAATTCCACAATTTTTGCATATCCTTACGGGGAAGGCTGGGATAATCCAGAAGTAGTTAACATAGTCTCTAATTATTTTGATCTAGCAAGAGCCAACAGTGAGACTCCACTCACTTTTTTGAATTGCGATGATACCATGGATGATTATACTCCCACTCAGTCTAGCTGCAGTACATATCCTGATAATGGTACATTAGTGGGCAGCTATGCTATTAATAGCTGGAGTCACCGCCATATTGAAGGAGACTATTCTACTGCTGATCAAAGATGTGAAGAGACATGTACTTATTACAATAACTCTCAAATGTTTGAGAAATTCGTTGGATATGTAAATAGTCAAGATAAGTACAACACTAATGGAAGTATAAATGCTATTCCCATAGTGGTTTATCACACTATTGTGACATATCCTGATCTAACCTTTAGTAAACGACCAGTTGATACTACTGTGAATTTATTTGAAGAGGAGATGAGATATTTGCACGATAATGGCTTTGAAGTGCTGCTCATGTCCGATCTTGTATTTGACGATATGTAGCCCTGTTCCAATTGTACCTCCTTGTAATTTTTTAAATGGGTGCGGAAGCTTGATTTGATTGTTAAAGGATGTTCCACATGCCGCTTTACGACATATCACTATCAGTCTTTGAATGATAACAACATAACCTTTACCTTGAGTCAGAATACATCGATGAAAATATCATTCCACGTCCTCATCAACTTTAGCGCCGCTGAGGTTCTATTCTAATTTAAACACACTGCTCAAATTAGCATTTGCGAACAACTGAGATGGAGATTGAATCTCTCTTACACTCAGATTCTTGAAATCTAACAAGGTATTGTCGGTTCGAAAAATGACGTTCGGTCCTCCATCGATAATAATATAATCTCTAGCCCTACCACAGCCAGCACTATAGAACTCA